>NZ_LUUK01000225.1 GCF_001644025.1 Methylomonas koyamae | reverse complement strand
GCCGCGACGGCGGTCTGCTCTTTAACCGAAATAACTCAAACGAAATCACCTGACTCAGTGGACCAGAAACATATTCGAAATTTCTCCATCATCGCCCATATCGATCACGGTAAATCGACGTTGGCGGATCGCTTCATCCAGATTTGCGGCGGGTTGAGCGACCGGGAGATGGAGTCGCAGGTGCTCGATTCGATGGATCTGGAACGCGAACGCGGCATCACGATCAAGGCGCAAAGCGTCACATTGGATTATCAAGCCGGCGACGGCGAAACCTATCAACTGAATTTCATCGATACGCCCGGCCACGTGGATTTTTCCTACGAGGTTTCCCGTTCGCTGGCGGCCTGCGAAGGCGCGCTGCTGGTGGTGGACGCCGCGCAGGGTGTCGAAGCGCAAAGCGTCGCCAATTGCTATACCGCGATCGAGCAAGGTCTGGAAGTCGTGCCGGTGTTGAACAAAATCGATTTGCCGTCGGCGGAACCCGAGCGGGTGATGACCGAGATCGAGGATGTAATCGGTATTCCAGCCGACGAGGCTTGCCGGATCAGCGCCAAAACCGGTTTGAATGTCGAGTCGGTGCTGGAGCAGTTGATTCAAAAGATTCCTCCGCCCAGCGGCAACGAAGCAGGGCCGTTACAGGCCTTGATCATCGACTCCTGGTTCGACAACTATTTGGGGGTGGTGTCGCTGGTGCGCATCGTCAACGGCAGTCTGCGCCGCAAGCAAAAGATCACGGTGATGTCGACCGGCAAGTCCTATCTGGCGGAAAAACTGGGTGTGTTTACCCCCAAACAACTGGAAAAGCAGGATTTGGGGACTGGCGAGGTCGGTTTCGTCGTTGCCGGGATTAAGGATATTTTCGGAGCGCCGGTCGGCGACACGATTACCGGCGCCGACAATCCGGCCGCGGAAGCCTTGCCCGGTTTCGAAAAAGTTCAGCCTAGGGTATTCGCAGGTTTGTATCCGGTCAGTTCCGACGATTTCGGCGCGATGCGGGAGGCGCTGGACAAGTTGCGTCTTAACGATTCGGCGTTGAATTTCGAGCCGGAGACCTCGCAAGCCTTGGGTTTCGGTTTTCGCTGCGGTTTCCTGGGCATGCTGCATATGGAAATCGTTCAGGAGCGCTTGGAGCGCGAGTACGATATCGATTTGATCACGACCGCGCCGACGGTGGTTTACGAAGTCGAGACGCATAATGGCGAAGTGTTGATGGTGGATAATCCTGCCAAGTTGCCGGATCCAGGCACCATTACCGAAGTGCGAGAACCGATCATCTTGGCGAACATTCTGGTGCCGCAAGCCTATTTGGGCAGCGTGATCAATCTGTGTATCGAAAAGCGCGGCGTACAAAAAAATATGCAATACGTCGGCGGTCAGGTGAGTTTGAACTACGAACTGCCGATGAGCGAAGTGGTACTGGATTTCTTCGATCGTCTGAAGTCGGTCAGTCGCGGCTACGCCTCGTTCGATTACGAGTTTGTCCGTTTCGAGCCGGCGCCTCTGGTGAAACTGGATGTGTTGATTAACGCCGACAAGGTCGATGCCTTGTCGATTATCGTGCATCGCGATCAGGCTCAGAATCGTGGCCGCGATCTGGTCGAGAAAATGAAAGACCTGATTCCGCGCCAGATGTACGAAGTGGCGATCCAAGCCGCGATCGGTTCCAAAATCATCGCCCGCTCCACGGTCAAGGCGATGCGGAAGAACGTGACCGCCAAATGCTACGGCGGCGACATCACCCGTAAGAAAAAGCTGTTGGAAAAACAAAAGGCCGGCAAAAAGCGGATGAAGCAAGTGGGTAGTATCGAAATTCCGCAGGAAGCCTTTCTGGCGGTGTTGCAGGTCAACAAAGAATAGTGACGGTTTATTAGCATGGATTACGATTTTTCCTTTTTTCTGGTGGCGGCGACCTTCGTTACCGGCGTGATTTGGGGCGGATATTGGTTGTATCTGCGCCAGACTCAACAGCCCTATCCGGTCGAGAAAGAACCGGTGTTGGTGGAATACGCCCGCTCGTTTTTCCCGGTCGTGTTGATCGTGTTGCTGCTGCGTTCGTTTTTGTTCGAGCCGTTCCGGATTCCGTCCGGCTCGATGATGCCGACGCTGCTGGTCGGCGATTTCATTTTGGTGAATAAATTTACCTACGGCGTGCGCTTACCGGTAATTAATAAAAAAATCATCGAAATGAACGAACCAAAACGCGGGGATATCGTGGTGTTTCGCTTTCCGAAACAACCGTCGGTCGATTACATCAAGCGCGTGATCGGCTTGCCGGGCGACCGCATCGGTTATTTCGAAAAAGTGATTTACGTGAACGGCCAGCCGATCAAACAAGTCTCGCTGGGGCGTTATCAGGGCGTCGGTCAAGGTGTCGGCATGAGTGGAGCCGAGCGTCTGGAAGAAGATTTAATGGGCGTCGAACACTCAATTTTGATCAGCCGCGGCGTGTCGACGGTACAAGACGTATTCGTAGTGCCCGAAGGTCACTATTTTGTAATGGGCGACAATCGCGACAACAGTAACGACAGCCGCTATTGGGGGTTTGTGCCTGAAGCTAACTTGGTCGGCAAGGCGTTTTTTATCTGGATGAATTGGGATTGGGAAAATAAGGGCATTGCTTTCGATCGACTCGGCACTAGGCTACGCTAAGCCGACCGGCGGTCGATTCCTATTTAACTCGTTTGGGGACATCCTATGCCGACATCGATCAAGCATCAGCGCGGGCTGACGTTTATTTCCATCGTTTTTATTCTCGGGCTGATCGCATTCTTTACGCTATTGGTGTTGAAGATCGCGCCAATTTATATCAATCATAGTCGGGTGATGAACGCCTTGAAGGCTGTGGAAGCGACCACCGATATCGCCAGCAAGTCCAAAGCCGAGATCAAGTCCAGTTTGGAAAAACGTTTCGACTTGAACTACGTGGAATACGTTAAGCCGGAAGATATCAAGATTGTTGCCCAACCCGGTTATGTCAGCGTCGAGATCGATTACGAGCGGGTGGAGCCCATCTTCGGGAACTTAAGCGTGCTGGTGGAGTTTCACGAAGGATTCGAAGCCGGGAACAAGTGATAAAAAAGCCGGAAATACTTGCGAAAAAATTGGGACTGACCTTCCAAAATCCCGGATTGCTGAGCGTGGCCCTGACTCATCGTAGCGTCGGCGCCAAGAATAACGAGCGTCTGGAATACTTGGGCGACTCGGTGCTCGGTTTCGTCATCGCGCAAAAATTGTACGAATCGTTTCCCGAGGCCGGCGAAGGCGTATTGAGTCGCTTGCGTGCCAGCCTGGTTAATCAGAATTCGCTGGCAGAATTGGCTCGCCAGCACAATCTCGGCGAGTATTTGATACTGGGGTCCGGCGAACTGAAAAGCGGCGGTTTTCGCCGCGATTCGATTTTGTCCGATGCATTGGAAGCGATCATGGGGGCTTTGGTCGAGGATCAGGGCGTCGAGGCATGTCGGACCTGGATATTGGAATTGTTTGCCGGCAAATTGGCCGAGCTGAAAGCCGACGATTGGGTCAAGGACCCAAAAACCCGGTTGCAGGAGTTGATGCAAGCCAAGCGCAAACCGCTGCCAATTTACGAATTGGTCGCGATGTCCGGGGTCGACCATGCGCAAACTTTCGAGGTCAGGTGTAAAGTAGCGGTCACCGATCAGGTTTCCCTGGCCAGCGGCATTTCCCGGAAGAAAGCAGAGCAGGCCGCTGCCGAGAAGATGTTGAATTTACTTTTGAATACAGACAAATGAACTGCGGACATGTCGCGTTAATCGGTAGGCCGAATGTCGGCAAATCCACGCTAATGAATCACTTGCTGGGACAAAAGCTCAGCATCACCTCACGTAAACCTCAAACCACGCGTCATCGCATCGTCGGTATCAAGACCACCGACGCCGGGCAGGCTATTTTCGTCGATACGCCAGGCATGCACCGGGATGAAAAAAGAGTTCTGAACCGCTATTTGAATAAAACCGCCGACAGCTCCTTACTGGGTGTCGATTTGGTGTTATGGCTGTTGGACGGTTTGTATTGGCACGAGTACGACGAGCAAATCTTCAGAAAGCTGGAGCAGGCCGGTCTACCAGTGATTTTGGTCGTGAATAAGATCGACAAGGTGAAGGACAAGCAGGCTGCGCTGGCGTTCTTTGGCGAGGCGGCCAAAAAGTTTCCGTTCCAGCATATCGTGCCGGTGTCGGCGCTGAAAAGCACGAACCTCGACGAGCTGGAACGCCAAATTATGGCTTTGTTGCCGGAGGCCGAGCCGATCTTTCCGGAAGATCAAATTACAGACCGCTCGGAACGCTTTTTTGCCGCCGAGATCATCCGCGAGAAATTGACGCGCCGATTGGGTGACGAATTGCCGTATGCATTGACCGTTGAAATCGAGTTATACGAAGAACATCCCAGTCTGACGAAGATTTACGCCAATATTTGGGTTGAGCGTAGCAGTCAAAAAAGCATCGTTATCGGTAAACAGGGCGAAAACCTGAAAAAAATCGGTACCGAAGCGAGAGTGGACATCGAAAAACTGATAGACCAAAAAGTGTTTTTGCAGCTTTGGGTCAAAGTCAAAAAAGGCTGGTCGGACAACGAACGCGCCTTGCAAAGTTTGGGATTTCTCGACAGCGCGGAGTGATGTCCGACTCGACGGTTTATTTGCAGCCGGCTTATATCCTGCAACACCGGCCGTATCGGGAAACCAGTCTACTGCTCGAGGTTTTCACCCGGGACTATGGCATCGTGTCGATGTTGGCGAAAGGCGTACGCAAGCAAAAATCCAAATCAGCCGGGCTTTTGCTACCGTTCACAGCGTTGAAATTGTCGTTTTCCGATCGCGGCGAATTGAAGACTCTGGTGGGTAGCGAGTTTGTCCGCCAGTATCCCCTCGAGCGCTTGGCGTTGTATTGCGGCTTTTATGTGAACGAACTGGTCCAATTGTTTTTACATCGCCACGACCCGCACCCGGCATTGTTTGCGGTTTACCGGGCAGCATTGCGAGATTTGACCTTGGGTGTCGGTATCGAGCAAACCTTGCGTTATTTCGAATTGGATTTGCTCAGGGAGGCGGGGTACGAGGTTGAGTTGGCGGTCGCGGCGGATCGTGCGCCGATTTCGCCGCGCGAGCGCTACGACTATCGCGCCGATCAGGGCTGGGTACTTGATGCCGGTGGCCGAGCGAGCGGGACAACCTTGCTGGCCTTGGCCAAGCGAGATCGGCTTCAGGACGGCATTGCCGCCGAAGCCAAGGTGATATTGCGCCAGCTTCTGGACGGTCATCTGCGAGGGCGGCCGTTGAAGAGTCGCGAAGTGCTGGCGACGATGTTGAAACATCTATGAATAAATTCACGATAGGATGGGTAATTGCAGCGAATGACTAAGCAACCGATACTACTGGGTGTCAATATCGATCACGTCGCCACGGTGCGTCAAGCCCGCGGTACCCGATATCCCGATCCCGTGCATGCGGCCTTGCTGGCCGAGCAGGCCGGAGCCGACGGAATTACCGCTCATTTGCGCGAGGATAGACGCCATATTCAGGATAGAGATATCGATTTGCTGAAGCAGGTGTTGCAGACCAAGTTGAATCTGGAAATGGCGGTCACCGATGCGATGTTGGATCTCGCTTGCCGGGTGCGGCCGCAAGCGTGTTGTTTGGTACCGGAACGCCGTGAGGAATTGACGACCGAAGGCGGTCTGGATGTCGCGGGAGCCTTGGCGCGGATGCGAGGGGCGTGTAGGCGCTTGGCCGACGTCGGCGTGGAAGTCTCGCTATTCATCGATCCCGAGCTGGCGCAGATCGATGCGGCTGTGCAGGCGGGCGCGCCGGTTGTCGAATTGCATACCGGTCGTTACGCCGATGCCGACAGTCGAGATAGTCGGCTGGCGGAATTGGAGCGCATAAAGGTCGCGGCGGAGTACGCCTATCGTGAGGGCTTGCAAGTCAATGCCGGCCACGGGTTGACCTTGAACAACGTTGAGGCGATTTGTCGAATTCCAACCATAGTCGAGTTGAATATCGGTCATGCGTTGATCGCCCAAGCGTTGTTTGGCGGATTGGCGCAAGCGGTCGGCGACATGAAGCGGGTTATGCGTGAGGCGCGCGCCCAAGTTTAGCCCGATGCTGACAGAGCTGGAGTTTTATCAATTGACCGCGATAGGCAATCGCGACGTCAATCAGGATTGTATGGCGCACCGGGTGTGCGCCGACTATGCGGTTTTCGTGGTGGCCGACGGCCTAGGGGGCCACCACGCCGGCGAAAAGGCGTCGCAGTTTTTTTGCCGTTTACTGGTGGCGTTGGCCGACAAATACCAGCCGCAGATTCATCTGCGCGGCGAATCGGCCGTGCAGGCTTGGATTGCCGACACGATAGGTAAAATGCGCGAGTTGTTCGCCGGCGATCCCGACGGTAGCAACGCCCATACCACCTGTGCCATTTTGTATCTGGATCCGCGTCAGGCCATCACCGCGCATTGCGGGGATTCGCGAATTTACCGGATCAATCCCGAGCGGGTGCTTTGGCGCACCAAGGATCATTCGGTGCCGCAGCAATTGTATGACGAGGGCAGAATTAGCGAGTGGGAAATGGGCGCGCATCCCGATCAGCATAAATTGACCCGCAGTATCAATGTGTTGATGCCGGCTCAGGTTGACGTAGTGCGTTGCCCGCCGATGTTGGAAGGGGAGACGTTCGTATTGTGCAGCGACGGGTTTTGGGAGTTCGTCAAGGAGCAAGAGATGCTGACCTTATCGCAACCGGACAGCGGAAAAGCAGAGCTTAGGAAAATGGCGAAAATGGCGGTGTTGCGCGCGCAAGGCCACAGCGATAACGTCACTGTTCAATGGGTGCGTAAGCTTTAAGGCAAACGTCGTGCGGCATTTTGCCTTAGGGCGTGAAAAAGGCCGAGCCGCTCGCTGAGCGGTTCGGCCTTGTCGGTTGGTCGGATAATATAGGCAGACGCTTAATGTGTTGCCAATCCGTGTTTTTGAATTCTATAAAGTAATGTATCGCGAGAGATGCCCAGCAACCTCGCCGATTTACTGCGGTTGCCCTTGGTTCGGCGCAGTGCCTGTAAGATCATGTCCGCTTCCAATGCGTCCAATTGCAGGCCAAGTTCGGGTAAGGTAAATGCTGAACTTGGATTGGCGGGGCCGCGATTAAATTCATGGGGCAGGTTTTCAGGTTCGATGACCTTGCCTGACAACAAAATGCTGAGGCGCTCGCACAGATTGCGCAGCTCGCGAACATTGCCCGGCCACTTGTAGGATTTCAAGGTCCTTAACGCGTGCCGGCTGAAAGTTGGCGGTTCCAGACTGTGGGCCGCCGAGAAATGGGTAAAGAAGTGATTGGCCAGCAGCTCAATGTCGTCGGTACGTTGATGAAGAGCCGGAATTTCAAGAGGAACCACATTCAGGCGGAAATACAAGTCCTGCCGAAATTCGCCGAAATCTATCAGTTTGCTCAGATCGGCGTTGGAAGCGGCGATGACACGGACGTTGACTTTATAGGGTTTAGTGCCTCCGACCGGAAGGCATTCGCCGGATTCCAAGAAACGCAACAATTTGGACTGAATCGAAAAGGGCAACGAGTTGATTTCGTCAAGAAATAATGTGCCGCCGTCGGCCGCTTGAAACAGGCCTTGTTTGTCGCCCACCGCGCCGGTAAACGCACCTTTTTTATGTCCGAAGATCTCGGATTCCACCAAACCTTCCGGCAATGCCGCGCAGTTTAGTGTGATGAACGGTTTGTTGGCTCTAGGGCTTTCTTTTTGGATGGCGGTGGCAAGTACTTCCTTGCCTGTGCCGGTCTCGCCTTTGATCAAAACGGTTACGTCGGTTGCCGCAACGATGCGCGCGCTACGGATTAGCGCCTCGATAGCCGGAGATTGACCGATAATAGGATCGAAATTATCCACTGCTAACCTCTCAAAACGTCGTTATATGTTCAACCCGCATTGGATTAAGCCAGGGGAAGGCCGCCAACAAAGCGAAGATGATAAACAAGGTGCCCGCGAGATGTTTTAATTGTCGGGATTTGTAAAGCCTTGTTAAGAGCGTAGTCATTATACCGACACCCATCACCGCAGGTAAAGTCCCTAGACCGAAAGTGAGCATAGTCAAGGAACTATGGATAACATTTCCGGTCGTCGCGGCCAGAGCGAGCGCCGTATATATCAAACCGCAAGGTAGCCACCCCCAGACCATCCCGAATAGGAAGGCCTGAGTACGGTTTTTTACCGGTATCAGACGGCGGCCGAAGGGTTCTATCAGTTTCCAGAAACGTGAGCCCATTTTCTCAATATAGGCGAAGCGCGGGAACCAGCCCGCTATATACAGACCGGCGCCGGCCATGATGATCGCCGACAGCAATTGCAATACCCGGTGAGCATCGCCTTGACTTAAAGGCAGGCTTAGAAAGGTCTCGAGCATGCCGGCCAGAGCGCCCGCCACGGTGTAACTGAACACTCGGCCGAGATTGTAGTTCAGGACGATGCTAAATAATTTGAGTTTGTCGTTGCGTAATTCGGGCTTCAGGCTGTAAGTCAACGATCCGATAATCGAGCCACACATGCCGATACAATGCAGGCTGCTGAGCAATCCCATGACAAAGGCGGCGAAATACGAAGCGTTGAAATCGAGATAGAGGTGCATGATGAAACCGGAGACAGACGACCGCGCGATTATAGTCGTTTTTATTTGGGACTAAGTGTTGACGTCGCCACTCGGCGCGTCGAACGTCTGTTTATTGTGACCGCAAACTCGATTACGGCCTTGGTGTTTGGCTTGGTATAGTGCATTGTCGGCCGCGCCGAGTAATGTCGAAACGTCGTCACGCGCGTGCGGTTGCAGGGTGGCGACGCCGATCGAAATCGTTACCAGTCGATAGGGTTCGTTGAGAATATGCGGGGTCTTCAAGTTTTCGACCGCTTGACGATACTGATCGGCCCGGATCATCGCTCCGATGGCATCGGTGTTCGGTAAGAGAATCGCAAATTCCTCGCCTCCTAGTCTGGCCACCAAATCCTCGGGACGATGGGTTGTAGTCCGCAACGACGCGGATACTTTTTTAAGGCAGTCGTCTCCGAGCGGGTGGCCGTAGTAGTCGTTGAATTGCTTGAAGTGGTCGATGTCGGCGATCAATAACGACAATGGCATGCCGTTACGTTTGCTTTGATTCCATTGGCGTTCCAACGCGGCATCGAAGGCGCGCCGATTGGGGATTTCCGTCAGTCCGTCCAAGGATGCCAGTTTTTCCAGCAAATCGGATTTGGTTTTCAACTGAATTTGAGTTTTGACCCGAGCCAGGACGATCGACGGCGAAAACGGTTTGGTGATGTAGTCGTTGCCGCCTATCCGAAAACCGTGGACTTCGTCTTCTTCGGATCGTTTGGCGGTTAAAAAAATAATCGGAATGTTGCGGGTTTTGTCGTGCGATTTGAGACGTTTGCAGATTTCATAGCCGTCCATGTCGTCGAGCATGATGTCCAGCAAGATCAAGTCGAGATCCTGCGTATTGGCGATTTGTAACGCCAAATCCCCGCGCACGGCCACTTTGACTTGATAGTGCGGTTCGAGGATGTTCTTTATCAAGTCGAGATTTTCCGGGCTATCGTCCACTGCCAGAATCTTGTGTTGATTGATGTTTTCCATGAACTTAAATCCCGTGATCGAGAAGATGGTTTATCGCCTGCGCCGCGTCGATGAATTGGTAATTGGCGATTTGTTTTTTAATGGGCAATAGCGCGGAGATTAGGTTTCTATCGTCAATGTGCGCCAAAATATGGTCCAGTTGCTGATCGGCGTCCGAATCGAACACTTGAAGCTTATTGATCAGGATTGCCAGTTGTTGACGAGTTTCCAGCGACGACAACGGCAAAGGCGCTATTTCCATTGACGTTTCCTGGGGGAGCGTGATTTTGATGCTGTTGACGAGCTTGGCCATTTCCAGCGTAATCGTCGCGATATTGCTGTCGATATTCGGCACGTGCGCAATATCGAGCTTGTGATCTTTCAACGATTCCTCCAAACGAACCAATTGGCTTTGTAATTGTAGGGCGCCCAGCGATCCGACCAAGCCTTTCAGGGTGTGAACCAGTTGGTAGGCCTTGTCGTAATCGTTGGAGGAGAAGGCATGGGCGATTTCCAGCATCGTATCGGCATGGTTCTCGGCGAATTTTTGCAGAACTTTTCGGTATACGGCGTGGTTGCCGGCCGTATGTAATAGGCCGGTTGCACTGTCTATGCCGTAAAGATAGGGAATTAAGGCCTCCGCGGAAGCGGTGGGACTCTCGGCCGACTCGTCGTGGCGCGGCGGAATCCACTTTACTAACATCGCATACAGCGTTTCGGGCAAGATCGGTTTGCTAATGAAATCGTCCATATCCGCTTGCAGGCATTTATTGCGGTCGTCGCTCATTGCATTAGCCGTCATCGCGATGACCGGCAGTGTTTGGCAGCCGGACAGCTTGCGCAGCTGACGGGTGGTTTCGTAGCCGTCCAATACCGGCATTTGAATATCCATCAATACGCAGTCATAGCTTTGCCCACGTAGTTTGGCGAGAGCAATTTCGCCGTGTTCGGCAATATCGACGCACAAATGCGCTTGTTCTAGTAATTCGATCGCGACGATGCGGTTGACCTCGTTGTCCTCGACTAACAAGATGCGCGCGCCGCGAATGTATTGAAGCTTGCTGGTATCGACCGGGTTTTGCTGTTGGTGCTGGGCCAAACGTATCGATGCAAGATTAGTGACACCCAGGTTCACGGTGAACGTAAAAGTCGAGCCTAGGTTTTCCTGGCTGCTGACGCTGATCGATCCGCCCATCTGTTCGACCAGTTGTTTGGAAATGATCAGGCCCAGTCCGGTGCCGCCGTAGTGGCGCGTGACGCTGCTATCTCCTTGGCTGAAGGCTTGAAACAATTTGGACTGTAGCTCCTGGCTCATTCCTATCCCGGTGTCGACGATGCTGAATTGCAGGCAGACGTGTTGGGTGCTACGGCTGATTTCGGTCAGCGTGACTCGCACTTCGCCGAAATCGGTAAATTTGATGGCATTACCGATCAAATTGATGAAAATTTGCCTGAGCCGTTGCGGATCGCCGATGACCGCGTAACTGGCGCCCTGAAGGTTGGGGCGGATCAAGTCGACCCCTTTGCGCGCGCTCAGCTCGGACATCGTCGAAAACACTTGGTCCAACATCTCTTCCAATAAAAACGGCAGCGATTCCAAATGCATCTTCCCGGCTTCCATTTTGGAAAAATCCAAAATGTCATCGATGATCGTCATAAGAGAGCGCGCCGCGGTTTCCACGCGTTCCAGGTAATCGCGTTGCTTGGCGGTCACGGCGCTGTTCAGGCAAAGTTCGACCAAGCCGATGATAGCGTTCATCGGGGTGCGGATTTCGTGGCTCATGTTGGCCAGAAACTCTGATTTGACCTTGGTCGCTTGTTCCGCCTGATGTTTGGCTTCCAGCAGGCGCTGCTCGGTTTGAAGTCGATCGGTGATGTCCTGCATCGTACCCTGTATCGCAATACAGCGGCCATCTGGCGCGAGTATCGGCTTCCCTCGTTGGTGAACATGGCGAATTTGACCGTCACCAAGCACGATGCGGTGGCGAAAATCGATGCCGTTCTCGGCTTCGGGGTGCTCCATCGCCGTCTTGAACAGATTCAGGTCGTCTGGATGTACCAGTTGCTCGCAGAGGTTGGCATAGTTGGGAATAAACCCGGTCTTGCCGGTGCCGGTGATCCGATACATTTCGTCCGACCAGCTAAAGTGTTGATCCTGCAAATGCCAGCACCAGTCGCCGATGTGGGAAAGCGCTTGCGCGTCCATGAGGCGCTGTTTTTGATCCTTGAGCGCGGCAATTGCCCGGCTACGCTCCAATTCCGCGCTGATTTGTACCGCGAATAGCGTCAATATGTCGCTTGCCGGATTTACGTCCGGAATGGGACGACAATAGGCGACTGCCACGAATCCGAAGCCGTGTTGCTGGTTGTCGAGCAACGGGATCGCTAGATAACCGACGATCCCTCGATCGCGTAACCACTCGGACTTGGGAAAACGGTCCGCGACCGCCTGCGTGTAACAGCACGGGGTGCCGTTTTGAAGGTCTGGGCTTGGAAAATCCCGCGGGTCCAATTCGAGGTTTTCGACGATTTGACCCTTAGCGCACAGCGATAGGCTGCGGGCACGGCCGAGTTCCCACTGCTCCGCGATCAGTGCGTAATCGGCGCCCAGGGTTTCCAGCGCCAGTAGGGCTAGGTTATCCAGCATCGAGCCGCCGGCATGCTGCGCGGAGCTGGTGATGATGTTCCGAATCGCGCTACTTTGCTGGCGTTGCTGGGTGACGTCGGTCACCAAGCCCTGGTAGTCGACGACGCGTCCGAATTCGTCGCGGGTCAGAACTTTGCGATCTTGCACCCATTTGACGCCGCCGTTCTTGGCGATGATCCGGTAGGGTTGATGGACCACTTCCCGGCAATTGGCATCGTTGCCGCAGCTGCTAATTTCCCGAATGTAACCGTCCAAATCGTCTGGGTGAATCAAGTTCATGTAGAAAATGTCACCGGTTGCCAATTGTTCGGCGCTATAGCCGAACAATTGGCGAGCGTTTTCGGTGGCGAATTCGATAGGCATACCTTCGGCATTATTCCATTTCATCACCACTGCCGCGCTGTGACTGATGATTTGGTAGGCCGCTTGCAGGCTGCTTTCCGATTGCTTGCGGGCGCTGATGTTTTGGTGAGTGCCGCACAATCGGGTCGGTTTGCCGGTTGCCGGATCGCGAGCGACCACCGCCCCGGCGCCTTGAATCCAAACCCAGTGTCCTTGCCGGTGTTGCATTCGGAATTCGATTACGTAGGGTTCGCCAGATTCGATATGTTGGGAAATGATGCGATGAACGCGTTCGCGATCGTCGGGATGGAGCCGATTTGCCCAGTCGGAGATGTAATGGTCGAGGTCGGCGGCGCACAGGCCCAGCATGTCTAGCCAGCGTTGGTTCACCGAATGCTTGCCGGTCAGGTAGTCCCAATCCCAATAACCGAGTTCGGCACCGTCAATCACAAGGGCTAATTGCTCCTCGACCTGTTTGCGAGAGCTAATGTCGGTCTGGATTTGCAGCAATCGAGGATACGCCGGTCGTGGCAGTCGAGTTAGCGAAATTTCTTGCCAATGGCCGTTGGCGTATCTGAAATCGGTAGCGGGCATTTCCTGGCCAGCCCGGATGTGCTGGCAGATGGGACAGGCGTTTTCGCTGAACTGAGCGGGATGGAACAGTTCGTGCACCGGTAGGTCAATCAGTTCTTCGACTGGCAAGTTGACCGTAGTGGCAGCGGTTTTGTTGACCGAACGGATAATGCAGTGGGTATCGACAACAATCAAAGTTTGGCTTGACGCATCCTGAATGTCGTAACCGGTGGAGATTCCGCGACGTCGGTCGTCTTTCAGCATCAAGATCAATAGCAGCAGAATCGCCAAGCCGGGTAGCGCGACATCGGTGCCGAATACGGGTAGTTCGTGCGGTGTCCGCAGGTGGTGAAGAAACGTCAATGCGATATTGCCTAGCAACAGCAGGCAGACTACTATCAGCGCTAGCCTGGAAATCGGATTGGCATTGTTGGCGGACGGCTCTTGCATATCGGTGCGGATGAGGCGGATATTGATCGCTGACGAGACTCGAATTCGCGTAATTCGCTGAAATGGTTGTCAGCGGATCGCGCTTGTCAAAGAATCGAGGTCTTGTTGGGTTCGCCGGCGCATTCCTTAACCAGTTTCGGAACCAGATAACCCGGCAGGGTTCGCTGCATTCGTTGTAGCAACTGTTTGGCCGTGTCTTCGGCCACTTCAAAATGACCAACGCCGGCGGCTTTATCCAGCAGATGTAAATAATAGGGCAAAATGCCGAAGCCAAATAGTTTTTCACTTAAATTGCAGAGCGCATCGACATTATCGTTTATACCGGCGAGCAGTACGCTTTGATTTAGCAGTGTTATGCCGCGCCGTCGCCAGCGGTTTAAAATCGCTCCAACGTCGGAACTCAGCTCATTGGCGTGGTTGGCATGCACCACCAAAACGATAGAAACGGCCAGTCCGCTTAAATAGTCCAACAATGTATCGGTCATGCGTTCCGGCAGTACGATCGGGATACGGCTATGGATTCTAATCCGGCGGATATGACCGATACCGGCTAACGCAGTCAGCAAATTGAAAAGTTTGTCGTCGCTCAATAACAGCGGATCGCCGCCGCTCAAAATAACTTCGTGTATATCGGGGCGTTCAGCGATATAGTCCAGCGCCAGAGCCAATTTGCTCCGCGACAACTGCTGTTCGGCGTAAGGAAAGTTTCTCCTGAAGCAATAGCGGCAATGTACCGCGCAACCGCCGGTGGCGACCAATAACACCCTGCCGGCGTATTTGTGGATGACGCCGGGAGCGGCGATTGCGTGCAAGTCGCCGACCGGATCGCGGCTATAACCAGGATATGCGTGCAATTCGGCGCCAAGCGGAAGAACTTGACGCAACAGCGGATCGTTGGGATTGCCCGGTTCCATGCGGGCGGCGAATCCGCGCGGTACTTTGAGTGGGAAGGCTGGGTAGTCGCGAAGTATCGGAAGTTCGTCCGGAGTCAATTCCAGGTATGTCAACAAGGCATCGACGCTGTCGAAAGCATCGGCCAGCGACCGTTGCCAACGGGCGGTTTTGGGTGTCAATTTAGCTCCGGTTTCCGATTGAAATTCCAATCCATTATAATCGGCGGACTATTGTTTGTTTCACGAGGAAAAAATGGCGATTTACAGCACCAACGAATTCAGGGGCGGATTGAAGATCATGCTCGACAACGACCCTTGTTCGATTATCGAAAACGAATTTGTTAAACCGGGCAAGGGGCAGGCGTTTAACAGGGTTAAGATCAGAAACCTGAAAACCGGCCGCGTCATCGAGCGTACCTTCAAGTCCGGCGATACCGTGGAGAGTGCCGACGTCGTCGATAAAGACATGCAATATCTTTATAGCGATGGCGAATTCTGGCATTTCATGGTGCCGGATACCTTCGAGCAATACCAAGCCGACAAGAACGCCGTTAGTGAAGCCTTGAAATGGCTGAAAGAGCAGGATATGTGCATCCTGACCTTGTGGAATGATGCGCCGCTGTCGGTGACGCCGCCCAACTTCGTCGAGCTTGCGATTACCGAAACCGACCCGGGTTTGAAAGGCGACACCTCGGGTGGCGGCGGCAAACCCGCGACGCTTGAAACCGGTGCGGTGGTAAGGGTACCTCTGTTCGTACAAATCGGCGAGGTGATACGCGTCGACACCCGCACCGGCGAATACGTTTCCCGCGTCAAGGAATAGTGTCGAACATCTGGCGGCCGACATGCTCTCTCGAACAGTTGCGCGCGAGGGCGGCGATGTTGGCCGGTATACGCCGGTTTTTCGCGGATCGGCAAGTGCTGGAAGTGGAAACGCCGCTGCTATGCGGGGCAACCGGCACCGATCCGCAACTGCATTTCTTTCGTAGCCAATTCGATTTCCCTCCACAATCGCGCGATCTGTTTTTGCAAACGTCGCCGGAATTTGCGATGAAGCGCTTGCTGGCGGCCGGAAGCGGCTGCATCTATCAAATTTGCAAAGCGTTTCGAAATGGTGAGGCCGGGCGTTATCACAATCCTGAATTCACGATATTGGAGTGGTATCGGGTCGGTTTCGATATGAAACAACTGATGGCCGAGGTTGGCGAACTCTTGTTGTCGCTGTTTTCAGCCGCGCGCCCCGATTTGGCCATCGAGTGCTCGAGCTACCGAGAGGTGTTTGTTGCTCGGACCGGTTTGGATCCCCTGGTTTTCGACCTGTCCGGCTACCGTGCTTTCGCGGCGGCTCACGGAGCTTGCGAGGCCGGCGAGTTGTGCGGCGACGATCATTCGTTGTGGTTGGATTTTATATTCAGTCTCTATGTTCAGCCGGCGTTGATTGGCGACCGAGTGCATCTAATCCACGGCTATCCGGCGATTCAGTCTTCGTTGGCTAGGATCGATGCGGACGACGCGAGGCTTAGCCAGCGCTTCGAAGTGTTTGTCGATGGCGTCGAACTCGGTAACGGATTTTACGAGCTGACCGATGCCGACGAGCAGGAGCGGCGTTTCGATCGGGAGATCG
Source organism: Methylomonas koyamae (assembly GCF_001644025.1). Classification (GTDB taxonomy): domain Bacteria; phylum Pseudomonadota; class Gammaproteobacteria; order Methylococcales; family Methylomonadaceae; genus Methylomonas; species Methylomonas koyamae_A. The sequence continues at coordinate 56,268 of NZ_LUUK01000225.1, read as the reverse complement.
CATATCGTTCAAGCCAGGAGTTGCCGGTCGTTAACAAGGACCAGCGGTTTTTGGCAGCGCTTCGAGAGGGGGTGCCGGATTGTAGCGGGGTCGCTTTGGGTTTGGATCGGTTGTTGATGTTATTGACGGACTGCAAAGCCATCGACCAAGTTCTTGCGTTTCCAGTGGCGCATGCTTGAAAACCGTGTTGTCTCGATCATTAAAATGTCCCCCTCTCCGGAAGGGGGAGCACGTCGTAACTCGGTGTTCTCGGTCGGTTCGAAATCACCGTTCAGGGAACTTATGTCGGCCAGCTGAATTTTCTACCCACGCGGGCGTCTTCATAGGCGTCCAGCGCTTGCCTGACATCGTCGACAAAGAAATTTTTCAAGCCACGTCCCAGCCTTTGTGCAAGCATCGGCAAGGCTTGTTCTTTATCAATGTAATTTGACGGTTCTCGGCCCTTGCGGTAATTGAACAGCGCGTTTCTAACCGCTTCGCACAAATAGCATTCCGTGCCTTCCGGCAAGGTTTCGTTTAAATCGCGGATCAGACGAGGTGTGATTTTATTCATGGCAAGCCTCTCGGAGATGAGTGTTTGACAGCAATCCTTGAACGGCGGAGGACTCGCTCCCGAGTCCTGTTATCGAGAAGATAACGCCTTCAGGTTGCAGCATCGCCGAACCGATGTCAATGGGCTTTTTTAGAAGATTGCGGCGGAAAAGTTGGGCAAAATTTGCCGAATAAAATCCGGCAAATTTTGTGGTCGTTTTGGCGGGCCGGCATGCGCGATAACCTGTCCGCCTTGGTGTGGGTCATTCCTGTGTTTTTTCGTCTTTGCCGGCTGGTTTGCGCAAACGGATGCCCAACTCCTTGAGTTGTTCCTCGCTGACTTGAGCCGGCGCGTTGAACAGCGGGCAGGCTGCGGTTTGAGTTTTCGGGAAGGCGATGACGTCGCGGATTGAACTGGCGCCGGTCATCAGCATCACCAGACGGTCCAAGCCGAAAGCAATGCCGCCGTGCGGGGGCGCGCCGTATTTCAACGCATCCAGCAGGAAGCCGAACTTCTCGCGGGCCTCTTCGTGGCCTATGCTCAGAATATCGAACACGGTTTGTTGCATCGCCGTGCGGTTGATCCGGATCGACCCCCCGCCGACTTCGGTGCCGTTCAGGACCAAGTCGTAAGCGCGGGACAATGCCTTACCTGGATCGGTTTTCAGTTCGTCGATGCCGCATTTCGGCGCGGTAAACGGATGGTGGATGGCGGTGTAGCGCTGGGCTTTGTCGTCCCAGGCGAACATTGGGAAATCGATAACCCACAGCGGTTTCCACGGGCCGGTCAACAAACCGCGATCCAAGCCGAGTTTGACGCGCAACGCGCCCATGGCTTCGTTGACGATGCCGGTCTTGTCCGCGCCGAAAAAGACCAAATCGCCGTTTTGGGCGCCGACTTTGTCCATCACTTTAGCCCAAACGTCGGCCGGGGCGAATTTGACGATAGGCGATTGCAAGCCGTCGATACCCGCCGCCAGGTCGTTAACCTTAATGTAAGCCAGGCCTTTGGCGCCGTAGATGCCGACGAACTTGGTCAGTTCGTCAATGACGCTACGGCTCAGCTCGCCGCCTTCGGGCAGTTTCATCGCCACGACACGGCCGTTCGGATCGTTGGCCGGACCGGAAAACACCTTGAATTCGACGTTCTTCATTTCGTCGGCGATGTCGACCAGTTCAAGCGGGATGCGCAGGTCTGGACGGTCGGAACCGTAACGGCGCATCGCTTCCTCGTAAGTCATTACCGGGAACGGGTCGCCGAGATCGACATTGATGATGTCCTTGAACAGGCGGCGGATCATTTCTTCCATTACCGCCATGATGTCTTCCTCGTTCATGAACGAGGTTTCGATATCCAATTGGGTGAATTCGGGTTGGCGATCGGCGCGCAGGTCTTCGTCGCGGAAGCAGCGGACTACTTGGTAGTAGCGATCCATGCCCGCAATCATCAACAATTGCTTGTACAGCTGCGGCGATTGCGGCAGCGCAAAGAACGAGTTTTGATGGGTCCGGCTAGGTACGATGTAGTCGCGCGCGCCTTCCGGGGTGGCCTTGGTCAAATAAGGCGTTTCGATTTCGAAGAACTCGTGTTCGTCCAGATACTGGCGCAGGTTGCGGGTGACGTCGCGGCGCACTTTCATCTTCTCCAACATCGCGGTGCGGCGCAGGTCGATGTAACGGAAACGCAAGCGGGTTTCCTCGTTGACCTCGATGTCGCTTTCCAGCGGGAACGGCGGGGTTTCCGACTCGTTCAACACTTCGATATGCTTGCCCAAGACTTCGATCTCGCCGGTCGCCATGTTCGGGTTGTGCGTGCCGGCCGGCCGGTCGCGAACAACGCCTTCGATGCGCAGCACATATTCGCTACGCACCTGTTCGGCGGTCGCGAAACTTTCCGCCGCGTCGGGATCGAACACCACTTGCACCAGACCGGCGCGGTCGCGCAGATCAATGAAAATGACCCCGCCGTGGTCGCGGCGGCGATGGACCCAGCCGCACAGCGCGACGGTCTGGCCTAGATGTTGGGTGTTCAATTCTCCACATTTGTGGCTACGCATAATGGTTCTCGAGTTGATCGGAAAAGGAATATTTCAAAAAATAAGGACGGAAAGCGCCAGGCGCGGACCGGCGTCCGGCGCGTTCTTTCTAGCGACGTTGGACAGGGTTAATGACAGGCGCAACTGCCGCCGCAGCCGCCGGAGCTGCTACTGCTGGAGGAGTTGCCGCTTTCGCCGGCGACGTTTTTCTTGTTGCCGCTTTTGAAGTCGGTTTCGTACCAGCCGCCACCTTTCAGGCGAAAGCCGGCCGCGGAGATTTTCTTTTTCAACTCGGCTTCGTTACAGGCCGGGCAGATCACCAAAGGCTCCGCACCCAGTTTCTGCAGGGCTTCATGTTCGTGACCGCAAGCATTGCATTGGTATTCGTAGATAGGCATGAGCTACTCCCAAAAAATCGAAATCAAGTTGTCTATAGGGCCGACTCTTGAAGTTTTCAAGGTCGGCAGTGATAGAATTGCCGGCATTTTAATCGAAATCCCGCTGGAAATGGACAAATTGACGATAAGCCGGCCCGACGATTGGCACTTGCATCTGCGTAGTGGTGCCATGTTGCGGACCGTGGTGGGTCATACCGCGCGGCAATTCGCCCGTGCGATCGTGATGCCGAATCTGAAGCCGCCGGTGGTTACTGTCGAGCAGGCGTTGCGCTATCGTGACGAAATTTTGCAGGCTCTGCCGGCCGGCGCCGACTTTCAGCCGTTGATGACCTTGTATCTGACCGGTAATACGCCGATTGCCGAAGTCGAGAAAGTGGCGAAGAGCGAGCATGTCCACGCCTTTAAATTGTACCCGGCCGGGGCGACCACCAATTCCGACGCCGGTGTGGCGAATATCGAGGCCGCCTATCCATTATTCGAGGCGATGGAAAAGTTCGCGGTGCCGTTATTGGTTCACGGCGAAGTCACTGCCGCCGAGTACGATATTTTCGATCGGGAGAAAATTTTCCTGGATACCCAGTTGACCGGGATTGTGCGCCGCTTTCCGGCCTTGAGGATTGTCGTTGAACACTTGACGACTCGCGAAGCCGTGCAGTTTGTCGGCGAGGCGCCGGCTCATGTCGGCGCGACGATCACCCCACAGCATTTGCTGTACAACCGTAACGCAATTTTGGCCGGCGGCATTCGTCCGCATTTTTATTGTTTGCCGGTCTTGAAGCGGGAACATCATCGGCAGGCCTTGCTGGAAGCGGTCGGCTCGGGAAATCCCAAATTTTTTCTGGGCACCGATAGCGCGCCGCATCCGACCGCCGCCAAGGAAACTTCATGCGGTTGCGCGGGTTGTTACAGCGCTCATGCGGCTTTGGAGCTTTATGCCGAGGCGTTCGAGCAAATCGGGGCACTGGATAAACTGGAAGGTTTTGCCAGCCAATTCGGCGCCGATTTCTACGGTTTGCCGCGTAACGTCGGTACTATCACGCTGGAGAAGCGGACTTGGGCGCTGCCTGAACGCTACGGCGAAGCCGAGCACACATTGACGCCGTTGCGGGCCGGTGAAACCTTGAATTGGCGCGTCGCGGATTGACTGATGCGTGGTTCAAATCCACCGGGTTGGTGGGGGATTTGAACCGGAGCGTTTCAAGGTATCGGCTCGGTTTGACCGGCGGTTTCCGGTGTCGGACTCGGCGGCACAATATTCGCTTCCCTGCCGATTTCCACTCGCCGGTTCGTGTTCTCCAAGCGCCGGCATTTTCAAACTCATTCCAATCACATGACTGATCGACATTTGTTTTTCGCTCGCTGGGGCGTGTATCCGCTCTGGCTACTGCTGACCGTTACGGTTTTTTTTCGCGCGCCGATTCCGATAGACGAAACCCGCTATTTGAGCGTGGCTTGGGAAATGTGGTTGCGCGGCGATTTTCTGGTGCCGCATCTGAACGGTGCAAGCTACAGCCATAAGCCGCCGCTGTTGTTTTGGCTGATGCAAGCCGGCTGGGCGGTGTTTGGCGTTAACGATTGGTGGCCGCGTTTGGTCGGACCGTTGGCGGCGTTGGCGAACTTGGTGCTGCTGCGGAGGCTGGCGCAAGCGTTGTGGCCGGAGCGGCGTGGGGTCGCTGGTTTAGCCCCTTGGATTTTGATCTCGACCTTGTTGTGGACCTTGTTCGCCAGTTCGACGATGTTCGACGTATTGTTGACCGACTGCGTGCTACTGGTTCTACTGGGGGTGTTGGCGGCGGCGCGCGGTGGCGGTTGGCAAGCCTGGGGCTTGGCCGGCTTGGGTTTGGGTTTGGGCATTCTCGCCAAGGGACCGGTGGTGTTGTTACATGTTTTGCCGACCGCGTTGGCCGTGGGTTTTTGGGCCGACCGGCGCCGGCCGACCTATTCGAACTGGTCGCTTGGAGTGATCGGCGCGGTATTGGTCGGCGCGGCGCTGGCTTTAAGTTGGGCGATTCCAGCCGCTCAGGCTGGCGGCGAAGAATACAGCCGGGCGATACTTTGGCATCAGACTGCGGACCGGACCGTCGGTACTAAAATTCATACTCGCTCACCGTTCTGGTATTTGCTGTTTCTGCCGCTGTTTTTGTTTCCGTGGGGCTACGCGCCGCGGTTTTGGCGCAATTTGCGCGCGATGCGGCTCGGTGAAGATGCCGGGGCGCGATTTTGCCTGATTTGGTTCGGCGCGACATTTATTGTATTTTCCGCCGTGCCCAGCAAGCAGATCCATTATTTATTACCCGCCATGCCGGCGTTTGCATTGTTTGCCGCCAGGGTATGGGACGAATCCGGCCAGGCGCGGTCACGGTATACGGAGATGGTGATTCCTGGGCTGCTGTTAGCGGTCGGCGCCTTTCTATTGGCGATGCCGACGATACCGGGTCTGGCGAAGTGGAGTTGGGTTCGGGCCTTGCAAGCGGACTGGGGCGCAAGCGTGTTACTGATCGCGGCCGGTTTGGGATTGTGGACTTGGCATCGCCAACGGTTGTCGCCGTTCGCGGCGTCGGCGGCTCTGGTGTTGTCGGTCGCCATCGGCTTTGTTTGCTTTTTTCGAGATAACGGCGCCGCGTACGACTTGTCGCCGACGGCTCGACAAGTCAAGAACTTCGCCGATACCGGGGGCCCGTGCGTCTATGTCGGTAACTATCAAGGTCAGTTGAATTTTTTGGGCAAGCTGTCTCGGCCTCTGCCGGTCATTCCCGCCGAGCGGGCCAAGGCTTGGGCCGCCGAACATCCGGATGGATATTTGGTGTCGCTGGAAAATCAGCCGCCCGGCAGCGAGTTTTTGGTGCAACGCCATCGGGAATATTGGCTGGTGGTACGCCGCGCCGATAGGGTCGGTGAAATCAAGGCGCTTTAAAGGACCGGCCAATCGAGGGCACGGTTTGATATAATCGATTGTTTTAGTAGAGAAAGTGGTGTTATGGAGATTTCCGTGGTGGTCCCTGTTCACAACGAAGCCGACAATGTCGGGCCGTTGATCGAAGAGATACAGCAGGCGCTGGAAGGGCGATTCGCCTTCGAAATGATTTTTGTCGATGACGGCAGTACCGACGACACCGCGTCTAGTTTGCGGGCGCTGATGGAGCGTTATCCCAGCCTGAGGGTGTTGAATCATCAACGCGGTTGCGGTCAAAGCCGGGCCGTGCACAGCGGCGTGGTTGCGGCTCGCCACGCCTGGATAGCCACGTTGGACGGCGATGGCCAAAACGATCCCGCCGACATCCCCCGTTTGGCGGCGGCGCAACAGGAGGCTGACGACGAGCAGTTGTGGATGCTGGCCGGTTTTCGGCATCGACGCAACGATACCGGTTGGCGGCGATTTTCATCGAAGTTTGCCAACGCGGTTCGTCAGGCGATTCTGCACGACGAAACGCCGGACACCGGTTGCGGTCTGAAATTGTTCCGGCGCGACCGCTTTTTGGCCTTGCCTTATTTCGATCACATGCACCGGTTTTTGCCGGCGTTGGTGCGGATGGCCGGCGGACGGGTGATTTCGGTCAAGGTCAATCATCGCTCGCGTAGCCACGGCACATCGAAATACGGTACCTTGGATCGCCTGTTGGCGGGTATTGTCGATTTGTTGGGCGTGGTGTGGTTAAAGCGCCGTTATAGTCGGCCAGTGGTCAGCGAGGTGGCGCGTGGATAACGATACTTTATGGCTAATCGTCGGATTTCTGGGGCAGGGTCTGTTTTCCGCGCGGTTTCTGGTGCAGTGGCTGGCCAGCGAACGGCAAAAGCGTAGCGTAATACCGACCATGTTTTGGTATTTCAGTATTTTTGGCGGCGTGACTTTATTGGTGTATTCGATCCATAAGCAGGATCCGGTCTTCATTCTCGGGCAGGGTATGGGCTTGTTGATCTATTTTCGTAACTTGTACTTTGTTTTGCGCCATCCGCGCGCCGGCGACGACTCCGGTCAGGCCTAGATTGGATCGCTTGGCGAGCGGCCATTAATCCCGGTTTAAGTCGGAGGAATTATCGTCGCCGCCAAAAATTCGATTTGCGAGGTGGATATGCGGTTAGCGTGGCTGTTGTTAGGTCTGTGCGGTTTGGCTTCGGCGCAAGCTGAGGTGTTTAAATGCTCGGGTAAATCCGGCAAAACGGTTTACCAACAAAAGCCTTGCTCGCAAGAAGGTGGCCGGCAACTCGACATACATGCCGATCCGGCGCGGGAGGCGGAAGCCAAAGCGAAATTAGAAGCCTTGCGTGAGGAAAATCAGGTCAGAAAAGCGGCTCGGCTCGAGGCCGAAAAGCAGCAAGCCGAGCGGCAACGCCAGATCGAGGAAGTCGAGGCCATGAAGCGTAGCGCACTGGCCCAGCAACAACAAGCCGATGCGCAGCGGCGCCAGGCCGAGGCCTTGGAGCGGCGCAATTCTTATATCGGCGCGCCGGTAATTTATGCGCCGGTGGCGCCGATGCCCGGTATTCCCGGATTGCCTGGGTTAGGCGGCTCTCCGGGATATTCGGGCGACCAGCATCACCATGAGCATGAACGGCGGCCCGGCGAGGCTCCCAATCAGCCGGTCGACGATGTCGACGCTAAGTCCTCGGCCGAGCGGCGGGGGAAAGTTGGCGGCCGTTAAGTGCCGGTCGTTTCGTTTGTGGGTTAGGCTTTGCTGCTGGACCATTCATCATCTCGCGACACAGGAACACGACTATGCTTTGGTTGAAAGCGCTACATTTGATCTTTATGGTGACCTGGTTCGCCGGTTTGTTCTATTTGCCGCGCTTATTTGTGTATCACGCGATGAGCGACGATGCGGTAAGCCATGAGCGCTTCAAGGTCATGGAACGTAAGCTGTACTTCGGCATCATGACCCCCGGCATGGTCGCGACCTTCGGTTTCGGGATCTGGATGTTGGGCGATTACGCCTGGACACTATATTCCGGTAGCGGCTGGTTGCACGCCAAGCTGGCGCTGTTGGGCCTATTGGCTATCTATCACGTTTTGTGCGGTAAGTGGTTGTTGGACTTCAAACACGACCGCAACCGCCATTCCCATGTGTACTTTCGGTGGGTCAACGAAATTCCGGTGTTGTTTTTGTTCGCGATCGTTTGGCTGGCGGTACTTAAGCCTTTTTAGGCTCACGCGGCCGATTCCGCGGCTTTGGTCAGCCGCTCCGATAAGTCGTGCAGACGCTCGGGCGTACCGATGTCCAACCAGTAGCCGTTATAACGTTCTCCGCTGATTCGGCCTGCCTGAATGGCACCGTTCAAAACCGGGCGTAATTTCAACGGTTCGATCGCAAGATTCGCGAACAGAGCGGGGCGATATACACCAATACCGCTGTAGGTCAGTTTGCCGCTGCCGACCTCGCTTAGCTGGCCGGTCGGCGTGACTGCGAAGTCGCCGGCGGGGTGGTGCGGCGGGTTGGGTATCATTACCAAATGGGCGAGATCGACATCGACCGTCCGCAATTTTTCCAGCGGAAAGTCGCAGGCGACGTCGGCATTCAAGGTCAAGAACGGAGCCTCGCCCAGCAAGGGCAGCGCCTTGGCAATGCCGCCGGCGGTTTCGAGAGCGGTGTCGCCTTCGTCGGAATAGCGTATTCGCACCCCCCAGCGCTCGCCGTCGCCGCAGTAGGCGGCGATTTGCTCGCCAAGATGGGCCAAATTGATCACGATTTGGTTAAAGCCCGCCGAGGCTAGGTGCTCAATGGTATATTCAATCAACGGTTTGCCGTTGGCTCTGAGCAGGGGTTTCGGCGTGTGGTCGGTTAACGGCCGCATGCGTTCGCCGCGGCCGGCGGCCAGAATCATCGCTTTCATAGGGTTTTGGCGCAACGTGGCAGGACGTGTTGTTGCAGGAAGCGCCCCATTTTTTCCAGCTCGGGATATCGGCGACAAACCTCTTCCACGTAGTTCAAGGTGCGGGGAATGTCTTGCAAGTAGCCGGATTTGCCGTCGCGCAAGTGCAGGCGGGCGAAGATGCCGATGGCTTTCAGGTGGCGTTGCATCCCCATCAGGTCGAACCAGCGCCGGAATTGCCCGAAGTCGGCGTCGGTCAAGTTCAGCGTCAGCGCCTGTTGGTAATAGCGATCGACCCAGGTATCAACCCGCTGTTCCGGCCAGGCGATATAGCAATCGCGCAGCAGGGAAACCAGATCGTAGGTCAACGGGCCAATCACCGCGTCCTGGAAGTCAATGACACCGGGTGACGCTTGCGCCAGTAACATCAAGTTGCGAGAGTGGTAGTCGCGGTGCACGCATACCCGCGGCTGTTCGAGTGCTGAATCGATCAACAGGCTGTGCGTCGCGTCGGCCAGATCGCTTGCCATCGTCAGGTTCAACAAGCCGGCTAGGAACCATTCGTGGAAAATGCCCAGTTCCCGGCGTAGCAGTGTTGCGTCGTAGGCCGGTAGATCAAGGTTGATGCCGTGAAGGCGAGTTTGCAGCGTCAGCAGGCCGTCGATCGCATCGCCGTATAGCGTGTCGGCGTTGTTCGGAGTCAGCGCGTCGAGATAGCTGGTACTGCCGAAGTCTTCCAACAGTAAAAAACCGCGCTGGCGGTTTTGGCGATAGATTTTCGGCACGTGGAGGTCCGCGCCGGCGAACAACTCGGCAACCTTGACGAAGGGTTCGGTGTTTTCTTTGTCCGGCGGAGCGTCCATGACGATTTGGCTGCCAAGGCCGTGGCTGATCCTGAAATAGCGCCGGAAACTGGCGTCGCTGGAAGCGGGGGCGATGCCGCGCACGTCCAATGCCAAGTCGTTGACTAGCCAGGCATTGAGCTCCGCGAGTCTTGAGTCTGAACTGGAAAAATACATTAGTTACTTATTGCCGAGCAACCTAAGGTAAAATGATGGGCATGCATTTTATTCGATTTCCGTTCCGCTAAGCCAATTAGCCGCTCAAGCCACTTCATGAATTTTCGGGTTCACTCCATTTCGTTGGCATTGTCCTTGTACACCACCAGTGCGGTTTCCGCAGCGAGCAACGGCGCCTGGAATTGCGAGCAGTCGCAAAGCGGCGAATGGACTTGTTTGAATCAAACTCCGGCTAGCGGCGCGCCGCCTCAACCTCAGGTCATCAAAACCCAGCCCGCGCCGCCGGCAACGGCCCAGCAAGCCAAGCCGGCTCCGACGGAGGTCAAGCCAGAGGTCGTGCCGGTTCGGCAAGCCGAGCCCAAGCCGGTGGAGACGGAACCGGCGCCGATCCCGCAAGTCGCTCAGCCTGTTCCGGCCGTGCCGCCTGAACGGGAAAAAGTCAAAGTGGTCGAAAAAGCGGTCAGCGAGGCCCAAAAACTCCGAGTTAAGGTCAACGAGCCGCAAAAGCCTGCCGCCGAGCCAGTGCAAGCGAAAAGCCAGACGGCATCTTCCGGAACGGTTCCCGGTTGGACCTGTAAGACCGGCGACGATAAAAGCGGTTGGAATTGCAATCTGGTTGGTGCCGACCCGAAAGGCGAGGCCAGGCCCGTCAGCGAAGTCGAGACGGAGCTTGCCGCGACCTATTGGCTGACGCCGACTTTTTCATATCAGCAAGAGCGATCCTTCCAGACCTTGCGGGGCGAGTTCGACCGCGATCCCTGGCAGAACTGTTCGACTTGGGGCAGCAAGAAACGCAAAATCAAAGCTACGTCGCAAGAGGCGCGCGACGCGGCAACCACCGATGTGACCGCCGATTTTTCCGAAGTGTACGACGGCGAGGTGCTCAATTTTGCCGGTAACGTCGATTTGACCAGGGCAGATCAGCACTTAATCGCGGATAAGGCCAGCTACGATACCGTCGCGGAAACCCTGGACGCGCAAGGCAACGTCTTGTATAGCGAGGATCAATTGGCGCTGTTCAGCGAAACGGCTTCCCTGAGTCTGGGCAAGGACGAGGCCCGCTTGCGCAAGGCCCTATTCGTCGTTCCCGAGGCGCCGTTCCGGGGTAGCGCCGATGTGGTATACCGGGATAGTAAAAGTTTATCGCGTTACAACGAAGCGGCGTTTACCAGTTGTTCGCCGGGTAACCAGGATTGGATCATGCATGCGTCGCGGGTAAAGATTAACCGCGAGTCCGGGCAAGGCTCGGCCAAGAATGCCTGGCTGGAATTCAAGGGAGTACCGGTGTTGTACACCCCGTACATCTCGTTTCCGACCGACAGCCGGCGATTGTCGGGCCTGCTGGCACCGACCTGGGGCACAACCCAGCGGAACGGCTTCGACGCTTCGGCGCCGTTTTATTGGAATATCGCACCGAATTTTGACGACATTATTACCTTGCGTTACATGAGTAAGCGTGGAGAGCAGATCCGCAACAAGTTCCGTTATTTGACTGAAACCTCGCAAGGTACATTTTCCGCCGAATTTTTACCTTACGATGAAATAGCGGATAAAACTCGCTATTCTGGAAGTTGGCAAAATAAGACTATTTTTACGCCTAATTTAAGTTCGACCTTAAATTTGAACTATGTGTCGGATAAAACATATTTTAATGACTTAAATAATGCGTTGGGTTTTCAGGATACCCGATTTTTACCCAGTACAGCGTACTTGAATTACGGTATTTCCGATTTTGTTTTTGCCGCGGGGATTCAGCATTATCAGGCTGTTGATAAAACTATTACCGATGCGGCGATGCCTTACAACGTATTGCCCAGAATTAACTTGAATTACAGTCATGTTTTTGAGGACCTCCCCATCAGCGTGGCCATGGATAATCAGTATAGTTATTTTAGTCATGATGTTTTGGTTAATGCTCAGCGTTATAATTTGGCGCCGGCAGTTGCACTGCCCATTGAAAGCGACGCAGGCTTTTTGATACCAAGGTTGACCGGGCAATACACGCAATATCAGTTGAGTAATCAAACCAATTTGGGTCAGGCAAGCAGCGTGAGTCGATTTTTGCCCATTTTCTCGCTCGATACCGGGTTGACGTTCGAAAAAGAGTTGAATTTCGCCGGGTCGCCTTATATCCATACTTTGGAGCCGCGCTTGTTTTATCTGTACATTCCACGCAAGGATCAAAGTAACATTCCTATTTTCGATACCAGTTTTCTCGACACCAACTTTTATAGTTTGTTTAGAGAAAACCGGTTTAGCGGTTTCGATCGGATACAAGACGCCAATCAGGTTACCTTGGCAATTACTTCCAGGTATGTCGATTCAACGACCGGTTTGGAGCCTTTGAAAGTAAATTTGGGTCAAATCCTCTATTTCCAAAACAGATCCGTCGATTTGGATTATCTGACCAATAATACAAAGGCTTCGGCCAGCAACACGTCAAATTTCATCGGCGAATTGAGTGGGCAACTTTCCCGAAATTGGTCTTATTCAACCGGCTTGCAATGGGACCCGGAATACAACCGTTTCGCGCGGGGTCAGGCTATGTTGAAATATCGCAAGCCAACAAACGAGCTTCTGAGCCTGGGTTATCGCTATCGACGTAACCCGAACGATTTTGTGAGCAATGCGCAGGTTTCCGACCCGACCTTGACCATCAATCAGACCGACGTTTCGTTTCGTTTGCCGTTATTCGGCGAGTGGTACGGCCTAGGTCGTTGGCAATACTCGTTGACTTTCGATAAGACGACCGAAAGCTTCATCGGCATCGAGAAGGAAAATTGCTGCTGGCGTTTCAGGGTTATCGGCCGGCGTTATATCAACGCCGCCAATAACATCACGGTGTTGAACGATCCGAGTACTAAGCCGGAGACCGCATTCTTCGTGCAATTGGAGTTGAAAGGTCTGAGCAGTTTCGGCGACAGTGTGGATACCTTCCTGAATACCAACCTGTACGGTTATCGCAAGGCCAGTTTCTTTGAGTAAGTTGCATATGATGAAGAAGGGATTATGGATTCTCGGACTGTTGGCCTATCTGACGGTCGGTTGGACGCAGGTGTTGGACCGGATCGTCGCGGTGGTCGAGGACGACGTGATTTTGGAACGGGAACTGAACCGGGAAGTCGAGGCAATTACCGCCAAGCTGTCCAGCAATAACGTGACGATGCCGCCGGAATTCGTGCTGCGCAAGCAGGTGTTGGAACGAATGATCGTCGACAAGTTGCAACGTCAACTGGCATCCCGCTCCGGGGTGCAGATCAGCGAGGAAATGCTCAGGTCGTCGGTCGCCGACATTGCCTCGCGGAACGGTTTGTCGGTCGAGGCCTTTCGCGACGAGCTGACGCGGCAGGGTATGGATTACAAAAGTTTTGAAGACAATCTGCGGAATGAAATTGTCATTAACCAGTTACGCGGCCGGGAAATCGGCAGCCGGGTCAAGGTCACCGACGCCGAAGTGGCGCACTATCTGGAAACCCAGGGCAAGGCCGGCCAAGTCTCGTCGCAATACCATTTAGGCCATATTCTGGTGGCGGTGTCCGAAGGTGCTTCGGCCGGCGCCATACAAAAAGCCAAGGACAAGGCCGACCAAATCGTGGCGGATTTGCGCGGCGGCAAGGATTTCAAGCAAACCGCGGTTAGCGTATCCGACGACAATAACGCGCTGAAAGGCGGTGATTTAGGATGGCGTAGCCTCGGGCAGATTCCGTCCTTATTCGCCGATGTGGTGCCGACAATGGGGCAAGGCGACGTTTCCGATCCGATTCGTAGCCCCAGTGGATTTCACATCATCAAAATGCTGGAAACCGAGGGTGGCGCGCAGCACATCGTGACCAAGACTAAGGTCAGACATATTCTGATCAAGACCAACGAACTGGTGGACGACGCCGAGGCGCAAAAACGTTTGCTGGCGTTGAAGGAACGCATCAACGACGGCGACGACTTTGCCGCATTGGCGCGCGCGCATTCCGACGATAAGGGCTCCGCGATCAATGGCGGTTCGTTGGATTGGGTCAGTCCCGGCGCGCTGGTGCCGCCGTTCGAGGAGGCGATGAATAAGTTGGGCATCAACGAAATCAGCGCGCCGGTGCAAACACAGTTCGGTTGGCACATGATCCAGGTTTTGGGACGCGAAAATCAGGACAACAGCGAACAATTCAAGAAGGACAAGATCCGCGAGGAAATTCGCAAACGTAAAATCGAGGAAGAGACTGAGTTGTGGTTACGGCGCTTACGCGACGAAGCCTACGTTGAAATCGATTCCGACCGCCTGTAACGAGGGCAACGATGTCGGCCGAAAAACGCAGAGAAGAAAAACTGAAGCGGCGTTTGCAGCGCATCGTAAAAGAGCAGGATTTGACCAAGCAACGCGAGTTCGTGGCAGGAGCGATGGCCGAACAGGGCATGGACGCTTTGACTTGCGCGGCTGCGTTGATTTATCTGAGTCATCCCCAACTATTCGGCGGGTCTGTTGCCGCCGGGGCGCCAGTGCCTGCTAAATCGACGGCGGTCGAGACGTCCACGGCTAAGCTGCCCTGGCTGGATTACAAGATGGTGCGTTACCGTTTGGACGTGGGTTTGCAGCATCAGGTCGCGCGCGAGCAGATTCAAGACATACTGGTGCAGGAGTCCGGCGTCGATAAGCGCCGCATCGGCCGCATCGATATTCGCCAGCACTATACCTTAGTGGAGTTGCCGGACGGCATGCCGACCGATATTTTTCAGTTGTTGACCGAGGCCGCGATCGGGCCTCACAAATTGAATATTCGCCGGGTCAGGCCCAATAAATTTCGCCAAGCGCGGGGTAAGTCCTCGGCGGAATCGGCTGGCTAATCCCTGGCTTGCAAATCGGCGGTTTAACCGCCGATTTTGGCGACACCACCTTGTGTCGCAGCGGCGCCTCCCTGGCGCCACCAAGCAAATTTCTACATCGTCAGACGAACGCCTATCCAGGCCGCACGCGGCGCGCCAACGCCGACGAAGCGAGCATTCATGTCGTTAAGACCGGCGTTGACGCCATCCAACACTTCGCCGGTATTGCCCCAAGTGCCGAAATTGGCGTATTCGCGGTCGAACAGATTGTTAACCCGGCCGAACAGCGTCACATGTTGGTTGAAGCGGTATTCGCTACGCAAATTGAACATGACGAAGCCCGGCAATTTGCCGGTCAAATTGGCTTCGTCGCCACGCAGCGCCTGGGAGCTGTTGTAGTTCATGTCAAAACCCAGGGTCCATTGCGGCAGAATGTCCACATCGCTGCTGAATTTGAATTGATGCGCCGGAATGCCGGGAATCCGGTCGCCGACATCCACCCGGATGTTGCCGTCTGCGTCGGCGGCTGGATTGTTGGGGCTGCTGGATAGAAACGGCGTCTGAAAAGTCGCGTCGATATAGCTGTAGTTCGCCGACCAGCGCCAGCGTTCGTAAAACTTACCGGATAATCCCAATTCCGCGCCTTGGCGTTGAGTCTGGCCGACATTGGCGAAATAGCCAGTATTGCCGATCACGCTGCCCGAACTTTGAAAAATGATGTCGTTGTTGTTGATGGTATGGAAAAAACCGGCGTTCCAATCGACGTATCCTTCCAATAGACGGCTCAAACGGCCGCGAAACCCGGTTTCCCAGGTATTGGCGACAACTTGTTTCAACGGCGGATCGGAGACGAAGGCGTTGGGCAATTTGCACGGTGCGCTTGGATCGGCGCAGCTTAATTCCATCGGCGTCGGAATTCGCGACGATTCGCTGTAGTTGCCGTAGAAGGTCAGTTCGGGCATGAACGCATAAGTCAGGCCGGCGGCCGGATTGAATCGGTCGTAGGAATGGCTGCCGTTCAAATCTTCGCCGAAGTGGTCGCGCAATTTGACGTGAGATTGGTTGTAACGGCCGGACACCGTGACATCCAGTTTGTCGGCCAGATTCAACGTGTCGGTCAGGAACAGGCCGTAATGATCGGTTTCGGCGGTGAGTCTGACATGCGAATCCTGCAGCAGCACGCCGCCGGCCGCGACGCCGCGATCGCCGGTCAGCGCACCCAATTCGGTGTCGGCATGGTAGCGCGCGTTGCCGTGGTCGAAACTGGCCCCGCCGACTAGATGATTGTTCCGTCCGAAAATTTTGTGATCGATCGCATCCTGCAACGCGAAGCCGAACGATTGTTGCAAGGTGCTGGAGGTGTTGATGGTGCCGCCCTCGAAGGCGTCGTCCGCTTGTATACCTCCGCCGCCCAAAGCCTGCAACACTTCGTCGTCCCCGTTGCACAAGGCGGTCGGGTCGCCGCTGCAAGGCGCGAACTCGCTGCCGTCGCCGTTGTAGGTGCTGATTTTATTGCGCCGGTAGTACAGCGTGCCGGACAGCTGGTTATGGTCGTTCAGCCAAGTATCGCCGTCCAGAGAAACCAGCAGCATCCGGTTGCGGGTGATATCCGGGTGCGTGAAGATTTGATCGCGGCCGTAAGCCAGCATTTGCTGGGGTAGGGCACCGTTGCCGCGCAAGCTGTTGTCGGTACCGGCGATGCTTAAATCCAGACTGGATTTGACGCCGCGCCAACTCAACGTGCCGAAGCCTTGTTTGGCTTCGCTGGGCGAATGGGCGCGCCAGCCTTTCTCATTGAAATATTTAAAGTCCAGGAAATAACCCCAGGTACCGTCGTTCCAGCCGCTGGTGACTTCCTCGGAATGCCGGTCCCAGGAGCCGCCTTGCGCTTCGAAGCTGTGTCCGGGCGCTGAAAAACCGGTCTTGGTATTGATACTGATCGAACCGCCCAGTGCGTTCAAGCCGAAGGCCGGGTTGGATGCTGGCTGCAGGCTCATATTGTCGATCGCGCCGTTGGGGATTAAATCCCAGTTGACCATGTCGCCGAACGGTTCGTTAAAGCGAATGCCGTTCACGTAAGTCGCCAGGCCTTGCGGCAGGCCCATCAGCGGCGAGGCGCTGAAGCCGCGGTATTGAATGTCCGGTTGCAACGGATTGTTTTGGGCGTCGTTGACGTTGACGCTACCCAAATAGCGATTCATGTAGTCCGCCAACGATAGGGCCTGCGATTCTTGAAGTTTCTCGGCAGTCGCGGTTTGAACGTGGGCGGGAATTTTGTTGATATCGACGCCGCCGAATTGTAGCGGGGTCACCGCGACGACTTCGACGCTCTCCAGATTGGCGGGGGCCACTTCCTCGGCTATGGCCTTTGCCATTGGCAACAGACCGAAGCAAGGCAGGATGCCAAGCGCAAGTTTTTTCATGATCGACTCAAGTTAGCTTCAGCTGACGGATGATACCTAACAGCTTACAGGTGGGGGAGGTGAAAACGGAAAAAGGAAAATTTCCCGACAAGCGGCTAATGGCCAGGCGCCGCCGATTCGGTGAGCCATTCGGCGCGCGGCACGGTAAAATGACCGGCTTTAAGGACGATTGTGCGAATTCAGCTGGGATTGGAAGCTCGGACGCTGGCTTCGAGTGTCTACCCTGGCGGCCCGACGGATTCACCCGGAAGATCGCGGGTCGCTTTTGTTGGCGGTTCAGGCAATGCCGGACCGTGCGCCAGCTCCCTTAATACCGCCCAGGTTTTCTTTTCCCCTACGCAATAACACACTATGACCATTCAATATATCGATACTCCGGAACAACTTCAGGCTCTCTGCGTACAGATCGGCCGTCACGACTGGATCGCGCTGGATACCGAGTTTTTGCGGGAGAAAACCTATTACCCCAAGTTCTGCTTGTTGCAAATTGCCACGCCAGACTGGGTGGCCTGCATCGATCCGCTGGCGATCGCCGATCTGAGTCCGCTGTTCGAGGCTATTTACAATCCCGCCATCGTCAAGGTATTGCACTCCTGTCGCCAGGACTTGGAGATTTTCTATCAACTGAGCGGCAAAATTCCGATGCCGGTGTTCGACACCCAAATCGCCGCGCCGTTGCTGGGGTTTCAGGAAAATCCCGGTTATGCGATGTTGGTATCCAGCTTCCTCAACGTTAACCTGAGTAAGGCCCATACCCGCACCGACTGGTCGGTGCGTCCCTTGAGTCCGGAACAGATCGAGTACGCCGCCGACGACGTGATCTACCTCTGCAAGATCTACACCTTGATGTGCGATCAGTTGGATAAACTCGGTCGCTTGGATTGGCTGAATGCCGATTTCGCGCTGTTGAACAATCCGGAGTTGTATCAACTGTCGCCGGAAAATGCCTGGTTGCGGATACGCGGCAAGAACAAATTGACCGGCAAGCAATTGTCCATCATGCAGGCTTTGACCGAATGGCGCGAACGTACCGCGCAGCAGGAAAACAAACCGCGCAACTGGTTGTTGGCCGACGACATGTTGCTGGAGTTGGCTAAATTGCAGCCGGTGACGGTCGCCGATCTGGCCAAGGTCCGCAATATCGGCGAACGCACCGTCAACCGCTACGGTAAAACCCTGTGCGAACTAATTGATGTCGCTCGCCAACGGCCGCCTAAACCGCTGGTCGAAAAAGGTAAACCTCAAAAGAAAACCCAGCAAACCGAAGCCATTCTGGATGTGCTCGGCGCGGTCGTCAGGATTCGGGCCGAGGAAAATTCGCTGAATCCGATTATTTTGGCGACCCGCAACGATCTGGAACAATTGCTGGCCGGCGATGACGATTGTCTGCTGCTACAGGGTTGGCGCTACAACATGGCCGGACGGGAATTGCAAGGTTTGCTGCGCGGCGATTACCGCTTGCGTTTGCGCGACGATGCCGTCGAGATTAGTCCGGTCTCCGCTTAGATCTCGCGGTCTCGACCCAAACTGAAACGCTGGGTGAATAGTTCCGCCGGTACCGGCGGCGAAAACCAATAGCCCTGACCGTAATCGCAACCGATCGATTTCAGCAAATCGCCCTGGCGTTCGGTTTCGACGCCTTCGGCTATCACTTTCAGGCCCAGCTTGTGGGCCATCACGATAATCGCTTCGCAGAGTGCGAAGTCGCTGGAATCCTCGGTCAGGTTGCGGACAAAGGACTGGTCGATTTTTAAATAGTCGATGTCGAATTTTTTCAAATACGACAGCGACGAGTAGCCGGTGCCGAAGTCGTCGATCGCGACTTGCATACCGGCGTCCCGGAACGCCATCAAGTGGTCCTGAACGTTGGTATTGGCGTCCAGCAGCAAGCCTTCGGTAATTTCAACGACGATGCTTTGTCCCGACAGGCCGAGGGAGTGCAAATAATCGAACCAATGACGGGGTGCTTGACCGGCGCTTTGGAATTGCACCGGCGATTTGTTGATGCTGATTTGAAACTCGCGGTGCAAGCGGCTTTGCCATTCCAATACCTGCTGGGCGGCGGTTTCGAACACCCAATCGCCAATCTTGTTGATCAAGCCGGTTTCCTCGGCCAGCGGAATGAATTCCGTCGGGCTAACGACGCCGCGCGTCGGATGTCGCCAACGCAGCAAAGCTTCCGATTTATGGACTTCGCCGCTGACCAAGTCCACGATGGGTTGGTAGTGGAGCGATAGTTGCCGCTCGCTCAAGGCGTTGCGCAAATCGGCCAGTAGCGCCGCGCGTGCCTGCAACGCATCCTGTAACGCCTTGGTAAAAAAGCTATAGGCATTCCGGCCCCGGTTTTTGGCGGCGTACATCGCCTGGTCCGCGTTCTTCAACAGCTCGCTGAGGTCGGTGCTATCGGTCGGGTAGAAGGTGATACCGATGCTGGCCGAGACGTAGGTGGTGTCCTCGGCCAGTTGGAACGGCGCGCTCAATTGCTCCAGCAAATGCCGGGCTATCGGTTCGGCGCTGCGCGGTTCGTCGAGTTCGCCCAGGATGATCGTAAACTCGTCCCCGCCCAGCCTGGCGACGGTGTCCGATTCGCGGACGCAAAGCTGCAGCCGTTGCGCGGTTTCCTTGAGCAATTGGTCGCCGATGTCGTGGCCCAAAGTATCGTTGACTTCCTTGAAGCGGTCCAGATCGATAAACATCAGCGCGAACATCTGGCCCATACGGTGGGCTTTTTTGATTTCCTGTTCCAGCCGGTCGCGAAACATCCGGCGATTCGGCAGACCGGTGAGCGGATCGAAATTGGCTTGCCGCCAGATTTGTTCCTCCGATTGCTTGCGTTGCGTAATGTCCGAGAACAACGCCACCCGCCGTTGCGGATGGCCGGAGGCGTCGTAAATCGTGTTGATCGTTAATTCTTCCACGTAAATGCGGCCATCCTTGCGGCGATTCTTGATTTCGCCGTGCCACGTGCCGGTCTCTTCCAATGCCCGCCACAACTCCCGATAAAACCCGGAATCGTGTTGATCCGATTTTAACACCCGTGGATTTCGGCCGACGACTTCGTCGGCCGCATAGCCGGTCATCGAGGTAAAGGCCGGGTTGACGCTGAGGATATTGTTGTCCGCGTCGGTGACGACCATCGCCTCGCTACTGTTCTGATAGACCAGCGCGGCCAGCCGCAAATTTTCCTCGGCCTTGCGGCGTTCGCTGACATCGCGAGCGAAGCCCACGCTACCCAGCAATTCGCCGCTCTGATCGATGACCGGGGCCTTATAGGTTTCGTACCACTTGCGAAGTCCGCGATCGATGATTTCTTCCTCGACGACCAGATTGGCGCGGGTTGCCATGACGGTGCGGTCGTCGGCTCGATAGCGTTCGGCCAGTTCCGGCGGTGCGATATCCAGATCGGATTTGCCGACCAATTCGTCCGGCGTGCCGGCGTCGAAGATGGCGGAGAATTCTTGATTGACCGCCAGAAACCGGCTGTCGCGGTCTTTCAGCCAGATTGCGTGAGGAATGTTGTCGAGCAAGGCGCGTTGATAGTATTCCTTTTGCCGCAATGTTCTTTCCGCGTGGCGGGTTGCGGTAACGTCCCGGAATTGCCAAATACGACCAAGATAAGCGCCCGTTTTACTGCAAATCGGCGCGGTGTGGAATTCCAGTATCGTGTCGTCGAGCAGTTCCACTTCGTCGCGGGCGATAGCATCCGGTTGAGCCTGAACCAAAGCGATGCTCCGGGTCATCTGTTCCGGGTGTTTCATTTGTTGCCGTGCCATCTCCAACTGCGCGGCAATACAGTCCTGGTTCGCCAGGTCCGGCGGCATCCGCCACAATTCGCCGATCCTCAGGTTTTGCTGCACCTTGCGACCTTCGGCGTCGACGGCGACGATACCGTCCGGCGTCGATTCCAATACCGCCTCCAGAAAAGCGGTGCGCCATTGCAACTGCTTTTCCAGTCCGCGCAGTTCGGTGACGTCGGTGTAACTCCAGACCCGGCCGATAATTCGATCGCCGATGCGTTGGGGGCGAGAATAACGTTCCAACAGCCGGCCGTCGATGAGTTCCAGCAGGTTTTTGATTTCCCGTTCGGGATGCTCGCGCAATTCGTTGACTTGGGCGCGCGTCAGTTCCGGGTCCTTCATCTGCTTCAGGATGAATTCCAGCAAGGCATGGCAGTGGTCGCCCTCGCGTAACATGTCTCTCGGAATTTGCCACAGCGCTTGAAAGCGCTGGTTGAAGCCGCGGATGTAGCCGTCCAGGCTAACCACCAAAATGCCGGCGGTGGTGGCTTCCAACGTGGCTTGCAGCATCGATAGCGATTCGGCCAGTTGTTGCTGACTCTGCTTGTTTTGGGTAATGTCTTCGTATAAGCCGAGGATACCGATGGTGGCGCCGTCGCCGTTGATCAGCGGCATTTTCGAGGTACGCAGCCAGATGGTATCGCCGCTCGGCGTGGTTTGCGGTTCTTCGAAATTCAACTTAGGCGTGCCGGAAGACATGACCGCCACGTCGTCGCTCCGGTATAAATCGGCTTGGTCTCGCCACGTCATTTGGGTGTCGTCCTTGCCGAGCATTTCCGAGGCGCGCCGCCGGCCGGCGTCGTTGGCGAACAGCGTGTTACAGCCCAGATACCGCGAGTTGAGGTCTTTCCAAAACACCCTGACCGGTAAGGTTTCCAGGATGGTTTGCAGCAATAAATTGGATTCGGTCAAGGCTTTTTCGTAGCGCATCCTTTCGGTGATATCGAAGTAGGTGACCAGATAGCCGCCCTGAAGAGAGTCGCTAAGCGCGGTGGTATTGGCAAGGGCCGTAAGGGTAGCGCCGTCGCGGCAACGAATATCGACTTTCTCCGGTGCGATGTCTTGCCGGTTTAGACTGGCGCTCAGATGGCGTCGCGAAACGGCCATGATCGAATGCCGGTAAGCCGGATCGGGGTAGGCCAAGCGCCACCAATCGTCGCGACAGCGAATATCGTCTTGGGTGTAGCCGAAAGTCGCCGAAAAGGCCGAGTTGAAGAAGACCACATTGTCGTGGCGGTCGTAAAGGATGTGCGGTACTGGTGAAGCGTCCACGATATGCCGTAGGCGTAGCTCGCTGTCGAGTAGTTCTTCGGCGATGCGTCGGCTGCTGTGTAATGTCAACGCCAAAGCCATGCCGCAGGTCGACAACGCGGCCATGAACAGCCAGAAATTGAACAGATCGCTTTGCTCGAAATCGTGGGCGAACTTGCCCACGTGTTGGGCGGCTCCCAGCAAGGCCTGCGCGGCGGTGAGGACCATCACCAGTACCACGCCGTGCCGCCCAAACCGCAGGGCCCCCCATAGGACGCAGAAAAATGACCAATAAGTGTGTGGGGCGAATTTCAGATGGTCGGTAAACCAGTCGAAAAACAGAATCTGGCCGACCAGAAAGGAGAGTCCGACGAAAATCACGGTTTCCGGCCAGCGTTTGCCGTGAAACCAATTGCTTGGCCAGCGTCGCCAGATCAACGTGGCCGGCGTGGCGAAGACGATGCCAAACACATCGGCCATCCACCAGTGCAGCATGGATTCGCCGAGTTCCCTGGCGGGTAGTACGTAACCGCTTGCCAACAGTGCCGCCGGGCCGATCGCGGCGCTAATAGCGGAGCAAACCACGCCAACCAGCACCAGTGTTAAAAAATGTTTGGGTTCGGATAAGGTGACTGAAAAATTGCGATTGTTGCCGAGCAATCGCGCCGCGGTTAAAGTTTCCAAGGTATTGCCGGCCGCGATCAATCCCGAAAGCCAGAGAGAATCGTTGACCATTAAACCGGCGGCCAGCGCGCCCAAGAAAATGCCCGGCCAGTACCTTAGACCTTTCAACAGCAACACCGCGAGTCCCAATCCGCCGGAAAACCAGACTAGCGTGACGTTGCCGCTGGTCGAAAAGTAGCTCAAAGTGATTTTGGCGATTGCTCCGTATAGCAGGGCCAAGCTAAGGATGCCCGGCAAATCGCGCCGGCGGTTAAGAGGTGTCGCCATCGAATCAGAATACAAAGAAGCGGAAACTGTCGAAAATGAAACTCACAAGTTCGTTGCCGGTTTTAACGTTGGCGTGGGGTTGCCCAAACCGGTTAAATCGTAAAGCCGCCGTTTCCCGTCGCGTCAAAGCGCGATGCGGCGGCGATTCATAGAGCGATCAGTCCGGCCGCGTTCAGGCCGAGATAAGTTTTATATCCGGCGACCGCCGCCAGTATCAGGAAAAAGCCGCCGCTGAGCTTATGGAGCAAGCCCAACGGCATTTTTTGCAGCACGGTGCGGCCGGCGACTACCCCCAGCAACGAGGTCAAGCCCAGTGCCGCCGTCGAGCCTAGCCAGACCGCCGCCGCCGGCGCGCTGCTGCTGAAACCGACCACCGCCAGCTGGGTCTTGTCGCCGAATTCCGCCACCGTAATCAATAAAAACGTGGTCAGAAAAATGCCGTGACCGCTTTTTTCGACGACGGCTTCGTCGTCGTCCTCGTCTTCATGATTGAATACCGCGTGTAAACCGAAACCGGCGAACAACAAGGCGACGCCGGCCGACACCGCGTATTCCGGCAGCCAGTTGGCGATGGCGACGCCAAACACCACCGCCAGCGTATTCAGTAGCGCGAACGCGGCCAGCGCCCCCCACCAGACCGGTGCGGCCCGGTGGCGCGAAGCCAGCGTCATGCACACCAATTGGCTTTTGTCGCCGATTTCGGCGGCGGCGATCAAGGCCAGACTGGTCCCGGCGGCGGCCGAAAAGCCGGCAGGGTCGGCGGGCGTCAACCGGTTGATAAGCTCGATTAGATGATCCATGGCGTTGGTGCGCTTAGCTGAGGATTTTGTCCAGCATCATCATGATGATGAAGCCGACCATCAACGAAAACGTGGCGATGCGCGAGCGGCCCTTGGCATGGGTTTCCGGAATGATTTCCTCGCTGATCACGAATAACATCGCTCCCGCCGCGAAGCCCATCGCAATCGGCAGTATCGACGAAAACACCGTCACCATCGTAATGCCCAGCAGGCCGCCGACCGGTTCGACCAAGCCGGTCGCGGTGGCGATGCCGACCGCTTTCCATTTGTTGTAGCCCAAGCCGACCAACGGCAGCGCGACGGCCAGACCTTCCGGCAAATTTTGCAGCGCGATGGCAATGGCCAACACCAGGCCGTTATTCATATTTCCCGAGCCGAAACTGACGCCCACCGACATGCCTTCCGGAAAGTTGTGGATCGTGATGGCGATGATGAACAGCGAAATTTTTTGCAGCGAATTCAAACTTTCGTCGCTGACCGCGTCGAAATGCAGGTGAGGCAGGCGCTCGTCGGCAAAATGCAAAAACACCGCGCCCAGCAGCATGCCGGCCGCGACGATCCACAAACCCTTGCCCGGCCAGATCTGGTCGCCGAAATCGATGCCGGGCACCAGCAGCGAGAAGGCGGTGGCGGCCAGCATCACCCCGGCTGCGGCGCCGAGCATACTGTTGAACAGGCGCTCTGAGATGTCCTTGAAAAACAGCGCCGGTAACGCGCCGACGCCGGTCGCCAGGCCCGCCAGAATGCTGGCCATAAAGCCGATCACGACCACGCCGTCGAATATCAGGTACAAGCCGCCGAACACCACGACTTGCGACAGCAAAAACAAACCAGCCAGAACGCCCCAGCGTTGTAGCGTGGGCAGCGTCATGATTTTCAGATACCGTGGATGGGCTTGGAGACGGAGGTAGTATTCCTCGAGCTTGGCTTGTATGTTTTGCATTTTTTATTATCCGAAGGTGAGGGTGTGTAAAGTCGCGATTATACTGAATTAACCGCCGCCGCCGAGGTTCGTCGCTCCGGTTATCGGCGGGTAATTCGCGGATTTGCCTAGCCCCTGGCAAATATGCCGGGAAAACCGTTGCGATTTCGGTATCATGCGCGCGGCACCGGGTTGGCGCTGTCAACGCAAAAGGCCGCGAACGCCAACCGGAATCGCCTTTTTCACGGGAGTCACAATGAGCAAACTCAATTTCAGCAAACGATTTTTTCTAGCCGCGGCGGTCGCTGTGGCCGGTTGTAATGCGCCGCAGCCCTACACCGGGCAAACGTTCGCGCAAACCCCGGCGCTGCCGTCGGTGCCTGCCGCGGGAAACCTGGGCGCCGAGATGGACTTGGTGGGCCTGTTGGTCGGTCAACTGGGTATCTCCCCACAGCAAGCGCTGGGCGGAGTGGGTTCGATATTCTCGTTGGCGCAACAGCGCCTGAATCCGGGCGACTTTTCGCTACTCAGCTCCAATGTGCCCAATATGGACCGCTATCTCGGTGCGGTTTCGAATCAGCCCAAGTTTGGCGATGACGGCGGGTCGTCGCTACTCGGCACGGCCGGCGGTTTGCTGGGTTTGGCCGGGTCGTTTCAGAGCTTGGGGATGAACAGCAGCATGATCGGCCAATTCGTGCCGGTGGTGTTGCAATACGTGCAAAATCAAGGCGGGGCTTCGGCGATGGCCTTGCTGGAGCAAGCTTTGTTCCGGTAGTTTCGGCGGGTTGGTCGCCGCTCGGCGTTGCTACGGTTTGCGTTTTTCGTCGGCGTTTGGCGCCGGTTGAGCGGAGACGACGCCCGCATCCTGGCTCGCTCCGCCACCGTCTTCGAACGGTTTGACGATCGGGTTAGCCAACGCCGGGAACCGGCTACCGATTTCGCGGCCCAAGCCGTTACAATGTGTTCTTTTGATTGCCGGGTTGAAACATGACTGCCGCATTACCTATCCATGATTACGCCTTGTTGGACGACGCCGAATGCGCAGAACGTATCGCCGCCGCCAAAGCCCAGTTAAACGGCCGCTGCATCGTGCTGGGCCATCATTATCAACGTGACGAAGTATTCCAGCATGCCGATATTTATGGGGATTCGCTGAAGTTGTCGCGCGAGGCGGCGCAATCGGCGGCCGAATTCATCGTGTTTTGCGGCGTGCATTTCATGGCCGAGGTGGCAGACATCCTGTCCCGGCCCGAGCAGATCGCAATTTTGCCGGACATGGCCGCCGGTTGTTCGATGGCGGACATGGCCAATAAAATCAAGGTCCAGCAATGTTGGGACGAGTTGGCTAAGATCATCGACGTCGAAAATTCGGTGACGCCGGTGACCTATATCAATTCCGCCGCCGACTTGAAAGCTTTTTGCGGTCAGCACGGCGGCATCGTTTGTACCTCGTCCAATGCGCAAAAAATCCTGAATTGGAGCTTCGAGCGCCGCGAAAAAGTCCTGTTCTTCCCCGACCAGCACTTGGGCCGCAACACCGGTTACCGGATGGGTATTCCGCTGGAACACATGGTCACCTGGGATTTCAACAAACCGCAAGGCGGCCTGACCGAGCAACAAATCCGCGACGCCAAAATGATTTTGTGGAAGGGTTACTGTTCGGTGCATCAGGCTTTTCAGCCCGAGCAAATCGACAATTTCAAGGCGAAATATCCGGAGACCATCGTGATTTCGCATCCGGAAGCCTGTTTCGAAGTGTGCGAGAAATCGGATTACATTGGTTCCACCGAGATGATTTTAAAAATTGTCCGCGAGGCCGAGCCCAATACCCGCTGGCTGGTCGCCACCGAATTGAATCTGGTCAGCCGGCTGGCCCAGGAAACCAAGGCGCAGGGCAAGCAGGTCCATTTCATGGCGCCGACCTTGAGCATGTGCTCGACGATGTTCCGCACCGATCCGCAGCATTTATGCTGGGTGTTGGAAAACCTGGCCGCCGGCCATGTCGTCAACCGAGTGTCGGTCCCGGCCGAAGAGGCCGCGCTGGCTAAGTTGGCGCTGGATAATATGCTGCTGGCGTCTTAATGCGTTGATAGCGCGCGGGCTAGGCGTTTGCCGCCGGTTCGGCGGTAAGCGCTCGGTCCTCGCGAATGGTTATCCGTCCAGCCGCCGTACTTCTTAGCGTCCAATCTTCTGATTTAGTAAGTCTTCAGCGATCTGTAGCCCCTTTTTGAAAAAAGAGGAGCAGGGAAGACTATTTGAATAAATCCCCCTCAGCTCCCTTTTTCAAAGAGGTTACTTGGATTGGGGCCGCTTGAAGCCTATGTTGAATAGTTACTGAATTTTAACCCGGTCCCTTTGGCCCCGAGTAAGTAGAAGGGCGTAACACCAAAGGCTTAGACGGGGTCGATCAGCGATCAATCGGCCCTCCCAGTCCAGTTTCGCCACCGGCAATGCCGACAGCAAGGGTATAGACCGTTCCGTGCCGTGTTTTTATGTTGGAAACGCGTCCTTCCACGTTCCAGTGACGTGTTTTCAGCCTTCCGTGATGCGCTTCCAGCATTCCGTGACGTCCTATTCGCCTTCAGTGATGTGTTTCCAAGGTTCCGCGTCGTGTTTCCATCCCTCAGTGACGTGCTTCCGACGTTCCGTGACGTGTTTCCACGATTCCGTGACTGCCGAATCGCTGTACGCCTCGCCAGCCGTGGCTTGCAGAGGTTTTCCCCCAACGTTGGAAACACGCGTAAAAACGGTTCCGGGACGGGCGTCGAAGTCGTCGTGCCGTCATTACCCTAAAGCTGCGCGCCGATCCGCGCGATCAACTGTAATATTAAGCAATTAACCTAGCACCCTAACAGTGTCGCAGTTTCATTGACTGCCTGTAGAGTTGGTCTGTATTGCTAAAACAGCATATGGTAGGCGCTAATTAATTGAGCGGAGATATTTTTCGCGCGCTATGATTAAGCCGCGCCGGAGGAGCGTTAGGCCGGTTTTTATCGCCTACGGTTGCCGCGACTCGCGTCATGGCGAGGAGTGGCGCTGTTGTTGGGATAACTCGAATATCCACTCGCAAGTACCGCGTGATTTGGGCTCTGAAATTGAGGCGCGGAGGACGAGCTCGAAACCTATTTGTCCTGACTCAAGGTAGCCTCTAAGCGATATTCGATGGTCATTTTTGTTCATTGATTGAAAGGAGAAGTTCATGAATACCCGTAAAACTTTAGTTGCCTTGGGATTGTTACTCGGCGGCGCCACGTTAAACGTCCACGCCAGCTTGACCAGTTACACCGGTACCGACGGCGCTGGCTTGGTCTACAGTAGCGTCGGCAACGTGACTTGGACGCAAGACGCCAATTTGTTCAAAACCCTGTCCAATGCCGACCATTCGCTAATCAGCCGGGTTATCGCGTTGACGCCTACAACGACTTATTACGCCTCGTCCGGGCCGCAGGTAACCTTAACGGCGAGCGATTTCGGCAGTTTTAATGTCAACATTCCCTCTTCAGGTTCCCTAAGTTGGTGGGGGGCTATCGCCTTCGCCAACTATTTAAACAGCATCGACTACGGCGGCAGCCACCAATGGCGCTTGCCGACCAGTAATGCCATTGTCGGTTTTAACGGCACCGCCGGTAACGAACTAGGCCAATTGTTTTATAGCGAATTGAACGGTACCGCCGGCAAGTTTATTCCCAACACCCCAACCTTCGACAACGAATCGCCGGTACCGTACTGGTCGGGTCTTGAGGCCTTGCCCGTCTTCCCGGCCGCGGCGTGGGGCTTTGATGCTCGAAACGGTGCTCAGGGCTACGATGAAAAGAATCGCTGGCATCAGGTTTGGCTCGTTAGCCCAGGGCAAGTGGCTGCGGTGCCGATACCGGGCGCGTTAGCGTTGTTTGGAACCGGGCTGATGGGATTGCTGAGTTTGCGGAGAAAATGACTTTCCGTCGTCTCGGGTAACACGGCAGTGAATCCAATTCTTTTTAGGCACTTAAATCCCAAAAGCGCGGCGTTGACGCCCAATGTATTTTGATCGTTGGGCCGGGTCGATGAACTCTAATTGTCGCGCGCACCCCATACCCAAGGAGTTTACTCATGACACACAGGCTACTTACCTTCGGCGTTTTGTTCGGCGCCGCCGCGTTCAACGCCAACGCCACGCTGACCAGCTTTACCGGTGCCGATGACGTTGGTTTGGTCTACAGCAGCGTCGGCAACGTGACTTGGACGCAAGACGCCAATCTGTTGGCTACGCTGGAAAGCACTTACGGTTTCCGAAACGTCATCCAAGCCATTATCGCCGCTAGCCCTACCGTTAGCGACACGCCCAACAGCTTCGACGGTTACACCGGTTCTTACACCGTGAAAACCACCGATTTTTCGTCGGACGGTAGAGCCAACTGGTTTGGCGCGCAAGCTTTCGTTGGCTTACTGAATCGCGTCAACTATGGCGGCAGCTCGCAATGGCGCTTGCCAACCAGTAATGCCATCGACGGATACGACGGCAGCGCCGGCAACGAACTGGGCCAATTGGTTTACCGCGAATTGGACGGTTCGGCGTCTAATTCCATTCCCAATACCAGTAGCTTCGACCACGAGCAAGCCTCTTCGTACTGGTCAGGTACCGAGAATGCGGCTTCCCCCGGTAGCGCGTGGTATTTTGAAGCCTATTACAGTAGTCAGGCCAACCGCCGGAAGACTTATCAACACTACGTATGGGCGGTGAGTCCCGGACGATTGTCGGCCGTGCCGATACCGGGGGCTGTTTGGTTGATGGGTAGTGGCCTGATGGGATTGTTGGGTCTAAAACGGCGCGGGCGGGTTGGGTAGCAGGCATATTTAGCGATTGGATTTTGTTTCGTTAGCCGGCGGGAATTATCCCCTGGGTGACTGTTTAACGCGTATCGAGCGATCGTATTGACTCGGGCTTGCAATGATTAAACCGACCGGTGCGATCCCCCCTCGATTCGCTTCCGAGAACGCAGGACGTTTGCCTCGACTCCGTTCGGAGAGCGCGCAGGTTGTTCCCCGAGAGGAGGCGATTGTTCCCCGAATGAAGTCGATCACTCCCTGAGCGGAGCCGGTCGTTCCCTGAGCGGAGCCGAAGGGAACTAAAGCGTCTAAAGCCCGAAACACTAGTTCCCGCCCTTTGACTGAACGCATCCGCATTGGCGATAAAAACCTGGCAAATCGTTGCTGGATTTAGCCGTTACCGCAAACACAACCAGCGCGCGGCATTGCCAAATTCGGGGCCTTGGAAGAAATATCAATCGCCGCTTCGCATGCTATCCGCAGGGTTTGTAATCTCTCCGAACGCCATGCTGGCCAACTTATTCGAGCGGAGATTTTTTTCGTGCGTTAGAGTTGTCGCGATGCGTAGTGGAGAGGTTGGTGGGTGGCTTACGCCCTGTTGCGGACTATCGCTCGTTCTGATTCAATGGCAGCAGTCTGGCTGTTACCGGTCATTATTTCACTGCCGAATGATATACAGAAGGGAAGATCATATGCCGATCAATAAATTATCGTGCCGAAGATCGTTTTTCTGTAGCTATACGGAAGTTATCTAATTACTAGTTGTGCATCAAAAGGAGAAAAACATGCCCCAATGTGAATGTGGTTGTAAGGAGCAAACTGCTTCTGGTTTGTTCCGACCAGGGCATGATCAAAAACTCAGAGCTTCGCTTGAAAATCGTGCAGGCGGTTTGTTGAAACTGCGATCCTTAGTTGAATGCGCAGAAGAGCTGGCAGCCGGTAATCTTTCGCCTGAAGCTCACTTGCATAAAGTTCGCGCATTATTGGCTGGTAGTAGCGGGTGATGGTGAAAGCGTCAATGCATAACCAGGCCTTGCAGTGGATGGCCTAGACTCCGCAGATTTTTGTGCCATTTGCTTCGCTCACTTTCACTCTGTGAGGTTAAACAGGGGGTATTTTAGGTTTTGTAAAAAATGCAAGAATAATTTGGAGGCCAATCCGTGGTGATTGGCACATTTTTTAACAATTCGCTCCAGACGACGCTAGTGTTAACGCGCCAACTTGTGTGAGCTTGTTCGTTATGCCTTCCAAAATTCGCTGATTCCTATCCGACCACATAGCCTGTACAATCGGTAATCCACCAAATCCAACATTGCAACCAAGTGACTGAAAAAGAAAGTTTCGCAAAAAATCTTGAAGCGTTTGTTCTTGAACTTAAGGACTATGTCAGCACCGAAGATGGGCAATGGACCGTTAAAGGTTTCGTTGATATTTTTAAAAACGTATATACCATTTCAGCCGACACCAAGATTGTTTCAAAAATTCTTGAAATTCATTTGTTCCCAAAAATTTTGCATTTTGCCCAATCCATCGGATACAAAGTCGTGCTTGCTGAGCACCAAAACTACTATCCGGATATTTCGTTCGTAAAAGCAGATAATGAATCCGTCAGATTTGCGGTGGATTTTAAAACAAGCTATAGAAACCCAAAGAAACCGCATTTATGCAATGGGTTTACGCTCGGCTCACACGGCGCGTATTTCGAAAATCGTGCCAGCACCAAAAATATCCAGTTCCCTTACGGTTCTTATTCAGGCCATTTTTGCTTGGGCATCATCTACGATAGAGTCGACTTTGCCACCATTGATGAAACCAAAGTCCATCGCATTGATGAGTTGCAATCCATTGCCTCCGTTGTAAAAAATTTCCAGTTCTTTGTTGCCGAAAAATGGGAAATCGCCAGCGATAAAGGCGGTAGCGGTAATACGGCGAATATCGGAAGTATTAATAATATTGCCGACATCATAGCCGGTCGAGGCATGTTTTCAAAATTGGGCGAAAATTGGTTTGACGAATATTGGATGAATTACCGAAAAATCACCATCCAAGACGGAAAAGGCGGAACGAAAAAAATTTCTACGTTGCGTGAGTTTGTCGCGTACAAAAATGGTGATATTTCGCTAGTGGTTGATAAAAGGAATGGCGAAGAATGAGCGCTAAAGTATTTGTTCCTCCCATTAAATCTCAAGGGATTAAAACCAAGCTCGTGCCTTGGATAAAAAGTATTGTGCCTAGCGATTTTGATGGCTTGTGGATTGAGCCTTTCATGGGAACCGGTGCGGTTGCTTTTAATGTTGCTCCGAAACATGCGCTATTAAGCGACACAAACCCTCATCTTATCAATTTTTACTCAAGTATTGCATCTGGGGACATAACTGCCGAAGTGGTTAAAGCTTATCTTACGTGCGAAGGTGCTCGACTTTTAGAAAAAGGCGAAGATTATTATTATTTTATCAGAGACAGATTTAACGCTGAACATTCACCTCTTGATTTTTTGTTTGTTAATCGGGCTGGGTTTAACGGAATGATCCGCTTCAATAGAAAAGGCGGTTTCAACATCCCCTTTTGCCGCAAGCCGCAACGCTTTGCCCAAGCCTATGTAACAAAAATTGTCAATCAAGTGGATTGGGTAAGCAAAGTCATAAAAGCAAAGCACTTCACGTTCAAATGCCAAGACTTTGGTAAAACCATTACCGAAGCTTCGTCACAAGATATTATTTATTGCGATCCGCCCTATATTGACAGGCATGTTGATTACTATAATGGTTGGAATGAAAGCCACGAACGCGAGTTGTTTAACAAACTCTCGAGCATTAAGGGTAGGTTTATTTTATCAACGTGGCATCATAACGATTACCGAGAAAACGAATATATCAAGTCATTATGGTCAAAATATAGTGTTATTACTCGTGAACATTTCTATCACCTTGGTGGAAAAGAGGAAAACAGGAATCCGGTTGTTGAGGCATTGGTGACAAATTTTATTGCCAAACCCGTTGAAAAAATTGAGCATCCAATTCAGTACGCTATTTTTGAAAATTCAGCTAAATATACAACGGCATAACAATGCGCTCTCTAGCTCCGTATTCGCCGACTAGGTTTGCCCGTTGTTTGTGGCCGATTCGATTATCGAAAGTATGAAGCAACGGGCTGACGCCAAGCATGTCGGAACGTATGAGTGCGCTATTGAATTCATCAAGAAGAGTCGGGGCGTAAATCCGCTGGACCTTGCACGAAAGCCACTCAAGGCTGCGGATTGCACCGTCGCCGCTAGATATTCCGGTATCCCTGAGTTATTCATTCCAGGCGATACGCCGAGCCATATCGGCTTTGCGGGCGAGCATCTTGTCGGCTAGCTCTGGCGAACCGCCGTTGGCTAAGACGACCTGGCGAATCTCATCGTCCGGAATGCGAACGACTACCAGGATGGCTTGTTCGATTTGTACCGGCGTCATCGCGGCGAACAGCTTGACGGCGTGAGGGTTGGCGTCGTCGCGGCGCAAGACGTCCAGCTCGTCAACGCGGATACCGAATGCCTTGCCCTTGGGGTCGCCCTGGGCGCGGAAGGCCAGGGCGCCGCCGACGTCCAGCGTCAGGACTTGGCCGCCGGCAACGCCTTGGTTATCGCCGTTGAAGCCGGCGGCGTCCCAGTTGGCGGTCCAGGCGTGCACGCCGAACCATTGCCGCGCTTGTTCGCGCTCGCTGTCGGTGAAATGGGCCAGGCATTTCTTTTCCAGTACGATCCATTCGGTCGCTATTTGGTCCGGTGCTGAAGTAGTCACGTAGCGTAGGGTCGGCGCGCCGGCCAGTTGATAGAGTTGGGCGGCGAGCCATTCGTTGCGGGCGTGGGCGGCCGATTCTAGCGTCTTCACGTAATAGCGTCGGCCGCCGTTACCGTCTTGATAAACGCCGGCCGGATTGCTGCCCAGTTGTCCGCCTACCCGTGAAAGTTTGGCGGTATCGAGGGTAGTCATGTCGGCGGGTTATGGGATCGGCTGGGTGCGGCGGACCAGCGCCAGTTGCGCCGGGGTTTCGATGGCGCCCTTGCGCGCGTGGCGCACCGCATGGATCGCCGCTTCCGGGTTCATGCCTAGTTCAACCAGTAGCCGCGCGGCGATCATGCCGGCCCGGCCCAGACCACCCTTGCAATGTACCAGCAAGTCTTCGCCCTTGCGTAAGCGCCGACGGATGTCGGCGCCTTGGGTTAGCCATTGTTGCTCGAAAGCGTGGGTGGGAACGGAATAGTCGGCGATCGGCAAATGCAGCCACTCGATGCCGCGTCTACGAATTTCGTGGCCGAGTTGCGGAACCTTGAGCGCGGTCAGTTCCGCCGGTTCCACCAGGGTTAATATCAGTTTGGCGCCCCAGGCGGCGATGGCGTCCAAATCGACGCCGAGATCGCGCTCCCAGACGCCGGTGTGGGCAAAGCGGTCGTGCTTGCCGGGGCAAAAGGTGATGCCGATACGTCCGTGCGACGGGCTGGCGCGCACTTCGGCAATTTGCAGCGGGTGGGTGTGGCTGGTCCGCGTTCCGGCCATGGCGTTAATCTCGGCGGTGTTATCAATGCGCGCGAGTCTAGCACGAAGGCCGCTTGAGCAGTGCCGAATCGTAATGGCCGCGCGAAGATCGCCCGGCCTCGGGAGTTGGTGGCAGGGTGCTTATCCATCGGTTAACGCTGGTTGCGCATTGTGCAAAGCGATGAAGTCCGCCATTGCCAGCGTGCCGATCACGTTGGCGTCGTCGTCGAGGATTTCGTAGAGCACGCCGCAGCCGCGTATGCTGAACAACAGTACCACGTCGATGTCGCCGCCGCCTTCCCGATGCGGCTCGTCGCTGGCGGGGCTAACGGTGTAGCGGCCGGTCGGCCGGATTTCCTTCAAACTGCCGTCGGGGTGATATAGGCGGTGCTCGCCTTGGATGACGAAAATGTGGTTCGGCGCCTTGTGGCGATGCAACACGATTTGTCGGCCGGCGGCGAATTTGAAGAGTACGTCGATAATGTGGGCTTCGCTATCGATGTGCAGAATGAAATAGTGCAAGTGGTCGAAACCGGCCAGGGTTTGCCAGTGGATGCGGCTGTCGTTGAATAAATGAGTGTTCATCGGGATGTTCTCGAAAGTGGGTGGAGAGAGTTTGTCCGGTCGGTATTCGGTCGGGACCAGCGGAGTTTAAGTACCTCGCGGTGCGCGGTAAGCCGAGATTTGCCCGAAATTGCCGGGCAAATTGCCCGCCATCGATTGGCGCCCGACGCGAGCGGCGCCGGAGGTGTTTCGATTCAGGGCTCGAGGAGGAACGGCGGGTAGGTTTGGGTTTGAGCTGGCGCCGAGATTTGCGGTAGCATGCAGCCGAATCGACCGTTCCCTTCAACTACCCAATTTTGCCGCCTATGAAACCGTTGGATATGAGCATCGAAGCTCGCAAACAAGAGCTTTCCCACTACTTGGACAAACAGCCGTACATCACCGAGTTGGACGGCATTACCTTGAAAATCGCCAAAAACGTGTTTCCGTCCGATTTCGGACTGACTAGCTCGTTTTTCGGCAATTTCATGTTGCGGCAGTCGCCCGCCGAAACGGCGTTGGATATGGGCTGCGGTAGCGGCTATTTCGCGTTCTTATTGAAAAAGATGGGCTGCGAGAACGTGATGGGCGTGGATTTTAATCGGGACGCGGTGCTGTGTACCTTGGAAAATACCCGCTTGAATCCCGATCTGGCGCATATCGATTTTCTTCACAGTGATTTATTCGCCGACGTGCCGGAGCGGCTGTTCGACCTGATTGTGTTCAACTTTAATTATTACCCGTGCGATGGCACTTTTGGTCTGAACGAGGATGGTGGCCGCGAGATATTGAAGCGGTTTTTTCATCAAGTAAAGGACTACATTAGCGAACACACCCGCATCTATATTCCCTATTCCGAATTTGTCGGCGAAGAGCACGATCCGAAACACATCGCCCCGGAATTCGGTTTTTCGGTGACGCTGGAGGAAAGTACCGTCAATCACGCCGGCGAACATTACATTTATAAGGTGATGTTAGCGTAATATTCTTTCTTAATATCTTTGGTTTTTAGTATGGGGGTAGAGGGGTTAAAAAGTATGAAAATGTGCTGTACGGATTATTAGTATTGATTTGTTGCTAGGCTTAAGCGTTACTGGAAAATATTGTTTTTTCAAAATGAATTGTTTCATATTTTGGGTGGTGGTTCTAGGTGTCGAAGTTAATTTGGATGCTAAAAAAACCGATATTGTCGTCGTACCATATGTTCCAGTATTGCTGCTCAACAATATTATTCCAAGATCGGTTGTATTTGTCTTCGGTGCAGTTCTTTTTGATATAGGAGCTTTTGTTCTTTTTGCTCTCCTCATATTCGCTTGATTTTCGGCATAAAAACTTTTGTGCAGCGATATATGCTGTTTTTGATTCCAAATTGTTTTCAATGACAGAGTCATTAATAACAAACCAGAGCCTTCGATCATCATCCCAGGTATTGCAAATTTTGGCCTGATTTTTTATCACGAAAATATGAGAATCATTACATTGGCAGCGATTAAGATTGTGTGGTCTTGGATTGTTTAGACCGGGGTCTGGCTCGCCGTCGGAAGGTGCTTGTAAGTAAGCTAACAAAGCGCCATCGGGCGCTTCAGGTAAAATACGAAAGGTGGAATAGTAGCCGGGAATGGCTCTGAATTGCGTTCCCTCATACCCATTTGGTCCAGTCCACAGATAGTTAGGCTTGTTATCCTTTTCCGCATTTTTTATCAGGTCATTTATCGCTATTTGCGCCTTGCCTGATGCGGTTATTGTGATGCATTTTTTTGCGGGAACCATTAAGCCGGAGTTTGCCCACAAGTCGCTTGCAGATAATAGGAGGCTAGCTTTTTCGTTGACGTCATTTCTTTTTATTATGGTCGTGCCTTGATCATTGAAGTCTATCGTTACTTTTTCGGCAGATCCAAAGGCTGTTTTAATGTTATCTATGATTAAAGTTCCTTTTTTCCAGGCTACTATACCAACTATTACTATTATGGCAATGATGCTGTATTCTAATATGGTGCACTTGGAGGGCTTGCTATGATTGTTGTCTGGTGTATTCATTTTTTTAAAAATTGATATGCCTAGCCAAATTGTTGTTTGTATTTTGGATGTCTTTGCGCGTCGGCGTTTTTTTGTTTAAAAGGCTTTATGTAACACTATTTAAGTGTAAAAGTCGCGGGCCATGTACTAAGCTGGGTTGTTGCCGCGCCGTTTCGCCGCTTGCTTGGCGGCTTTTTCTTCCCGCAACGCCGCGACGTCCAGTAGTTCTCGCTCGATCATGTCCGGGGTTTCCAGGCTGATGCGGCCCAGCGTACCGGCTCGGAGCTCGGTCAGCAGCAGTTTGGCGGCCTTGTCCAGTTCCACGATGCCACCGCTACGTAGGCAGCCGCGTTTGGCGCCGATCGCTTGCAGCAAGGCCAGTACCTCGCCCGGCAGCGGTTCCAGCCGATAGCGGGTTTTCAGTTGCTCGGGATAGACCTGGGTCAGGTACTCCAAGGCATAGAGGGCGATGTCGTCGTGCTGGAAGGCGGTGTCCTTGATCGCGCCGGTCACGGCCAAGCGGTAACCGCCGTGGCGGTTTTCGACATTGGGCCATAACACGCCCGGCGTGTCGGACAGCACCAAATTGTTGCTCAGGTTGATGCGTTGTTGGCGTTTGGTGACGGCCGGTTCGTTGCCGGTCTTGGCGATGACGCGGCCGGCCAGAATGTTGATGATCGTCGATTTGCCGACGTTGGGGATGCCCATGATCATGGTCCGCAGGACTTTGCCGGCGGCCAGTTTGTCGGCCAGCATTTTGTGGCACAGATCGACGATTTGCCTGACCTTGTCGGTTTGCTGGCTGGTAAGGGCCAGGGTCTTGACGCCTTGTTCGCGTTCCAGGTAGTCCTGCCAAAGTTTGGTGACCTCGGGATCGGCCAGATCGGTCTTATTGAGGATGCGTATCGTCGGTTTGTCGTCGCGCAGCCGGGCCAGCATCGGATTCTGGCTACTGTAGGGAATGCGGGCGTCGAGAATTTCGATCAGCAAGTCGATGTCGGGCAGGGCTTCCTTGATCTCTTTGCTGGCCTTGTGCATATGGCCGGGGTACCACTGGATATTCATGGTTGGGTCGTATTTGCGGAATCGGTGCCCATTGTAACGCAAGCCAACGCCGGTTCCGGCTTTGCCGCGCGGTTGCGCGGTAGACGTTGTTTGTCGGGGTTTGCTACAATCAGCGCTATTTTTAGTGCTTTCCGCACATCTTGAAGTTAGTCCTTCACACTCATCCCGGAGAAAACTCTATGGCAATTAAAGTTGCAATTAACGGTTACGGTCGTATCGGTCGCAATGTCTTGCGCGCGTTGTACGAATCTGGTCGCACCAACGAGATTCAAATCGTCGCGATCAACGATTTGGGCGATTCCAAAACCAATGCACACTTGACCAAGTACGATACCGTGCACGGTAAATTCCCGTTCGATGTTTCCGTCGATGGTGATTACATTGTGGTCAACGGCGATCGCATCCGGGTTCTGGCGGAACGCGATCCGGCTAAATTGCCTTGGGCCGAGTTGGGTATCGACGTCGTGCACGAGTGTACCGGTTTTTTCACCAGCAAAGCCAAAGCGTCCGCCCACCTCTCCGCCGGCGCCAAAAAAGTCATTATTTCCGCGCCGGGCGGTAACGATGTCGATGCGACCGTTGTTTACGGCGTTAACCACACCAGCTTGAAAGCGAGCGATACCGTCATTTCCAACGCTTCTTGCACCACCAACTGCTTGGCGCCGCTGGTGAAACCGCTGATGGATACCATCGGCGTCGATCATGGCTTGATGACCACGATTCACTCCTATACCAACGACCAAGTGCTGACCGACGTGTATCACAGCGACTTGCATCGCGCGCGTTCCGCCACCCAATCGATGATTCCGACCAAAACCGGTGCTGCCGCCGCGGTTGGCTTGGTGTTGCCTGAAATGAAAGGCAAGTTGGACGGTTTCGCGATGCGGGTTCCGACCATCAACGTCTCGGTGGTTGACTTGTGCTTCCAGGCGTCTCGCAATACCACCAAGGAAGAAATCGACGGCATTCTGCGCGAAGCGGCCAACGGTTCCTTGAAAGGTATTTTGGCGATCAACGACGAGCCTTTGGTGTCTTCCGACTTCAACCACAATCCGCATTCCTCGATTTACGAAGCGGGTCTGACCAAAGTGACCGGCGGCAACTTCGTCAAGGTACTGTCCTGGTACGACAACGAATGGGGCTTCTCTAACCGGATGCTGGACACTACCGTCGCTTTGTACAACGCCAAATAAAGGGAATACATGCAGTTACGTAGAACAAAAATCCTGGCGACGCTGGGACCCGCCACGGACAAACCCGGCGTGCTTGAAGATTTGTTCAAGGCAGGCATCGATGTTGTCCGTTTAAATTTCTCGCACGGTTCGGCGCAAGATCACATCGATCGCGCCAACCGGGTTCGCGAGTTGAGCAAAAAAAGCGGTCGCCGGGTCGGCATTTTGGCCGACTTGCAAGGCCCTAAAATCCGTATCGAGCGCTTCAAGGAAAACAAAGTTTGGCTGGAAGAAGGCCAGGACTTTGCGCTGGACATCAACCTCGGCAAACTGGACGGCGACAACACCCAGGTCGGCATCAGCTACGAGCCGCTGGCTCGGGAAGTCAAGCCGGGCACGCGCTTGCTGCTGGATGACGGTCGGGTGGTGCTGGACGTCGTGAATGTCGTGGACAACGCCCGGGTGAATACCAAGGTCGTCGTCGGCGGCGATCTATCCAACAACAAGGGCATCAACTTGTTGGGCGGCGGTTTGTCGGCTGCGGCATTGACCGACAAAGACAAGGAAGACATCAAGACCATCGCGATCATCCAGGCCGATTACGTGGCGATTTCCTTTCCGCGTACCGCCGACGACATGCACGAAGCGCGTGCCTTGCTGCTGGCCGCCGGCTCTACCGCGGGCTTGGTGGCCAAGGTCGAGCGCGCTGAAGCGATGGAAGTCATCGACGAAATCATCATGGCCTCGGATGTGATCATGGTGGCCCGAGGCGACTTGGGTGTGGAGATCGGCGACGCCAATCTGCCGGCTGCACAAAAGCATTTGATCAAACGTTCTCGCGAATTGAACCGGGCGGTGATCACGGCGACTCAGATGATGGAGTCGATGATCGAAAACCCGATTCCGACACGCGCCGAGGTTTTCGACGTTGCGAATGCGATCGTCGACGGAACCGATGCGATCATGTTGTCGGCGGAAACCGCATCCGGCAAACATCCGGTCAAAACGGTCGAAGCGATGGTGCGCATCTGCATGGAAACCGAGAAGCAGCCCGCGGTGATCAAGTCCAAGCATCGGATGACCGATAGCTTTGATCATGTGGACGAGGCGATCGCGATGTCGGCGATGTACATGGCCAACCATACCAAGATCAGCGGGATTGCCTCGTTGACCGAAACCGGCTCGACGCCGTTGTGGATGTCGCGGATCAGCTCGGGCATTCCGATCTACGCGTTCAGTAGTCACGAGAAAACCTTGGGCCGGGTTACTCTGTATCGCGGTGTGTTCCCGATTCCGTTCACGCACGAAAAAATGGCGAACGCGGAGGTCAACCGTTACATCATCGAAAAATTAAGAAATCGCGGTTTAGTTGCCGACGGCGATTCTTTCATCATCACCAAGGGCGATGCCACCGGTCATAGCGGCGGTACCAACTCGTTGAAAGTCATTACCGTGCACGAAGATTTCGCCGGTTAATCGACGTTACTGCTTAAGCCGCCGTCCGAGAGTTTTCGGACGGCGGCTTTTTTATGCCTTGTCCAATTTGGCATAAGCCAACATCAGCCATTTGATGCCGGCGTTGCGGAAATTGATCTGTACCTTTTCTTGGTCGCCGCTGCCCTCGGTTTGCAACACCACGCCTTCGCCGAATTTCTCGTGTCTGACCGCCTGACCCAGCCGAAAACTGGCGTTCTGATCGACCATCGAGCCTAGCGTGGCCGGACTGGATGAGGCTGGGCGGGTGACGTTGGCGCGCAGGCGAATTTCGGTCAGGGCTTCCGGGGGGATTTCCCGAAGAAAGCGCGACGGTCTCGGATAGCTGTCCTTGCCATATAAGCGGCGCGACTCGGCATAGGTCAGGTAAAGTTGCTGCATCGCGCGGGTGATGCCGACGTAGCAGAGACGGCGTTCTTCCTGCAAGCGGCCGGGTTCGTCCACCGCTTGTTGCGACGGAAACAGACCTTCCTCCATGCCGACCAGAAAGACTAGTTTGAATTCCAAGCCCTTGGCGGAATGCAAAGTCATTAATTGCACGCAATCCTGGTCGGCTTCGCCCTGCATTTCGCCGGCTTCCAGCGCGGCATGCGCCAGGAACATATCCAGTTCCGACAGGTTTTCGGCGTTTTCGCTGTCGTAATCGAACAGCTTGGCGGCGTTGACCAGCTCTTCCAGGTTTTCGACCCTGGCTTCGCCCTTGTCCTGTTTTTCTTTTTTATACAGTTCGATCAGGCCGCTGGCCTCGACGACGTATTTGACGGTCTCGTAGAGGTTCATGCCGTCGGTCGCCAGGGCTATGGCCTCGATCAGATTCATGAAGCCTTGCAGGGCATTGGCGGCACGGGCGCTCAGTTGCTTTTCGCCCAGCATGCATTCGGCGGCTCGCCACAGCGAAACGCCGCGTTCCCGCGCCAGAATACGCATGTCGTCCAGCGTTTTCGCGCCGATGCCGCGCGTCGGCGTGTTGACCACTCGCTCGAACGAGGCTTCGTCGTCCCTATTGCTGGACAGGCGTAAATAGGCCAGAGCGTTCTTGATTTCCATCCGTTCGAAGAAGCGCAAGCCGCCGTAGACCCGGTAGGGCACGGCCGTGGTCATTAAGCGCTCCTCGAATTGTCGGGATTGGGCGTTGGAGCGGTAAAGAATAGCGACTTCGCTACGCAGGCCGCCGTCGCGTACCCATTGTCTGATTTTTTCGACGACAAAATAGGCTTCGTCCTGTTCGTTGAAGGCCGCGTAAACACCGATCGCGTGACCTTCGCCGGCTGCCGTCCACAGTTCCTTGCCCATCCGGTTTTCGTTGTTGGCGATCAACACGTTGGCGGCCTTGAGAATGTGGCCGGTGGAGCGATAGTTCTGCTCCAGTCTGACGATGCCGTGTTCCGGATAATGTTTTTGGAAGGCGAAAATGTTTTCGATCTTGGCGCCGCGCCAGCCGTAGATGGATTGGTCGTCGTCGCCAACGACGAACAGATTGTTGTTGCCTTCGGTCAGCAGGCGTAGCCAAGCATACTGGATCGTGTTGGTATCTTGGAACTCGTCGACGTGGACTTGCCGGAAGCGCTCGCGGTAAAAGGCCAGCAAGTCTTCGTTGTCGCGCAACAGTTCGTGGGCGCGCAGCAGCAGCTCGGCGAAGTCGACCAAGCCGGAGCGGTCGCAGAGTTCTTCGTAGGCCAGATAGATGCGTTGCATTTGCCGGTGGTAAAAGTCGTCGGCTTGCGACATGTGGCGGGCGCGGATGCCCTCGTCCTTTTGGGCGTTGATGAACCATTGCACTTGCTTGGCCGGCCACTTGCTGTCGTCCAGCTCCAGGCTTTTTAGCAAACGTTTGACGATGCGCAATTGGTCGTCGCTGTCCATGACCTGAAAGGTGTCTGGCAATTTGGCTTGCTTGGCGTGTTGGCGTAGCAGGCGGTGAGCCAGGCCGTGAAAGGTGCCTATCCACATCGAGCGCGCCGAGGTATTCAACAATTCCTCGATGCGGTGGCGCATTTCATTGGCGGCTTTGTTGGTAAACGTGACGGCCAGGATGTGATAGGGCGATATGTGGTTGATTTGTACGTGCCAAGCGATGCGGTGTACCAACACTCGGGTTTTGCCGCTGCCGGCTCCCGCCAGGACCAGCATGGCCTGCATCGGCGCGGAAACGGCCAGGCGCTGATCGTCGTTCAGCGGCGCGATTATCGTTGAGACGTCCATTTTAATAACTTGCAGAATTTGGGGAGCTGTGTATATTTGCGAGCTCTTGAGGGAAAGCCTTGCGTCAGGACTAACAATAAATACTACACAGAGAGGATTGGAGATGAGCTTCGATTATAAACGTTTGATCAAGTTTGAACACAATATCGGCGACAAAGATAAGAAAGTCCGCATGGTTTCCGGCATCGTACTGGTGTTTGTTTCCCTGTTTACCGCCAGCATCCTGATGTTATTGGTTGGCGGCGTCCTGATCGCGACCAGTTATTTCGGCTGGTGTCCCGCCTATTCCGGCTTCGATAAAAATACCTTGAACCAAAACGCCGACAGCCAATAATATTGTTCCGGCGGCCGATGGCGAGAGCCCTGGGTCGTCGGCTTAGTCCTGTTTTTTGTATTCGCCGTCAATGACCACCCGCTGAGCACCGGTGGCGGAACTACCCGACATCGGTACCAAGTAGCGTTCCAACACGTATTGAGCAATTTTTCGGCGCAATCCAGGCACCAAGCAGGCGAAGCCGATCGCGTCGGTAAAAAAGCCCGGCGTCAGTAATAGCGCGCCGCCAACCAATAAAATCGGACCTTCAATCATTTCGTAAGCCGGAATCTCGCCTTGCCGCAATGCGGCTTGAAAGCGTTGCCAGGTGGCGAACCCTTGCGTGCGCAGCAGCCAAGTCCCGAGCGCGGCGGTAAAAATCACTAGAAATATCGTCGGCAAGACGCCGATGATGCCGCCGACCATCAATAGCAGATAAATTTCCACGAACGGGACGATCAAAATGGCGGCTAACAGAAAGGGCAAGGGTTTCATGGCGGTCTCGATCGGCGAAAAAACCAGCAATACTAAAAGCATATCCGGCGGATTTCCAGGATAATATCGACATGCCATTGTTAATCTTTTGTACTTGCCCGGATGCCGACATCGCCGAGCATCTGGCGCGCGAACTGGTTGCCGCTAAATTGGCGGCTTGCGTCAACATCTTGCCGGGCGTTCGCTCGGTATACGCATGGCAGGGTGCAATCGAATCGGCCGGGGAACATTTACTGCTGATTAAAAGTCATCGCGAACGCTACGCCGAATTGGAGGCTTTGCTGAAGCAACTGCATCCCTATGACGTGCCCGAAATTATCGCGCTGCCGATCGAACGCGGTTCGGCGGATTATTTACATTGGATGAATTCATGCCTTGCTATCGATTGATCTCGCTGTTTTTGCTGTTCGGGTTTTTTACTCACGCGGCGGCCTTGGACAGTCAGGATTTTTTGCCTCCCGACCAAGCCTTTCGTTTGACTGTCGCCGCCAGCGATACGGAGCATGTCGCACTGAACTGGCGGATTGCCGACGGCTATCATTTGTACCGCGACAAAATTAAGATTCAGTCGCGGACCGAGTCAATCTCCCTCGCTACGGTGCCATTACCGACCGGCGCGGAAGAGCATGACGCGACACTCGGCGATGTCGTGGTCTATCGGGACAATCTGGACGTCAAACTGCCGTTGATCAACGGCACGCACGAGCGGCAGTTGAAGTTGTTGGTCAAATATCAAGGTTGCGCGGATGTCGGGGTGTGTTATCCGCCGCAGAAAGTGGTGCTGGATATCGACTTGCCGGTTGCGACTGTCGGGGCCTCGGCGACCGGTGGCTTAAATCAATTCGTGCAAGGTCTGAAAGGTCTGACGCCGGGATTGTTTTCCAGCGAATTATTGCCGCCGGAGCAAGCCTTTCAGTTTTTTGCCGAGGCGGTGGGCGCCAACGTGCTACGGGTGAATTGGCGGATTGCCGACGGTTATTATTTGTACAAGGATAAGCTGGCCGTGCAACTTAAAACGCCGGCCCACTCCGCCTTGACGCCGTTGCAATTGCCGGAAGGCGAGGCGTACCACGACGAGGAATTCGGGCAGGTGCAAATTTACCGACGGAATGTCAGTGTGGATATCCCGCTGACGCGAGACAATCGTGCCGCCGAGACCTTGCAAGTACTGGCCAAGTTTCAAGGTTGCGCCGATCGCGGCGTCTGCTATCCGCCTATGCAACAAGTCGTCGAGGTGGCGTTGCCGGAAGCCGCCGAATCGGCCGATCTTTCTGCCGTTGTCGCGTCAACGCCGCCGGCGGTGTCGGAGCAGGATCGTATCGTCGATGCCCTGCGCCGCGACAGTCTGCCGCTGACTTGGCTGAGTTTCTTCGGTTTTGGTCTATTGCTGGCCTTTACCCCTTGCGTATTTCCGATGATTCCGATTTTGTCCGGCATTATTGTCGGTCATGGCGACATCGGTACACGCAAGGCGTTCTTGCTGTCGTTGAGCTATGTTTTGGCGTCGGCGACGATGTACACCGTATTCGGTGTGTTGGCGGCCCTGTTCGGCAGTAATTTGCAGGTAATTTTTCAGCAGCCCTGGGTGATTGCGGTA
Organism: Methylomonas koyamae; assembly: GCF_001644025.1. Classification (GTDB taxonomy): domain Bacteria; phylum Pseudomonadota; class Gammaproteobacteria; order Methylococcales; family Methylomonadaceae; genus Methylomonas; species Methylomonas koyamae_A. Next base: position 11,306 of record NZ_LUUK01000225.1, on the reverse strand, counting down.
TTCGCCGGTTTGTTTGTGTTGCTGTCGTTGTCGATGTTCGGTTTTTACAACCTGGAAGTGCCGAAAGCGTTGCAGGAACGCTTGCATCGCTCCAGCGACCGCCATCGAGACGGTTCGTATTGGGGCGCGGCGATCATGGGGGCTTTGTCGTCGCTGGTGGTCGGCCCGTGCGTTGCCGCACCGTTGGCGGCTGCGTTGATCTATATCGGTCAGACCGGCGATGTCTGGCTGGGCGGGTCGGCGTTGTTCGCGATGGGTTTGGGCATGGGAATGCCGCTGTTGCTGCTGGGGGCATCCGCGGGCCGCTTGTTGCCCAAGGCCGGGGCCTGGCTGAATACGACCAAAAGCGTGTTTGGCGTGTTAATGCTGGCGGTGGCGGTTTGGATGTTGGCGCGGGTGATTCCAGCCCAAGCGTCGATGTTTTTGTATGCAATGCTGTTGGTCATTCCCGCGATCTTCTTGAACGCCATCGACCCGTTGCCCGATTCGGCGTCGGGTTGGCGCAAGTTGTGGAAGGGCGTCGGCATCATTTTGTTGGTGTTGGGAATCTTGGAGTTAATCGGGTTGAGCGCCGGTAACACTAATCCCCTCCAGCCGATGCGGGGCGTATTTGCGGGCGGTAGGGCAGAAGCCGCGTCCAAGCCGCTGTTCGAACGGGTCAAGACGCTGGCCGAACTTGAGCAGCGTATCCAGCAAGCGGCGTCGGCCGGCAAGTCTGTCATGCTGGATTTCTATGCCGAGTGGTGCATTTCCTGCAAGGAAATGGAAGCCTATACCTTTGCGGATTCGGCTGTGAAACAAACGTTGGCCGGTTTCGTGTTACTGCAAGCGGATGTGACCGACAATAGCGATGCCGATCAGGCTTTGCTGAAACGCTTCGACTTGATCGGGCCGCCCGGCATTATATTTTTCGGAGCCGACGGTCGCGAGAAAGCTGATCGCCGAGTGATCGGATATCAAGATGCCGAGACTTTTTTACAAACATTGAACAGCTTATGACCCGAAAATTCGCGATGGTGTCGGTTGGAATTCTAATCGGGCTTCTGGCCTTGGGCGGCGGTTGGTATTTCCGCTCGGTTCAGCCTGGGGCCGAAGCCGAGGTTCCCCTGGCGGCCGATTTCACGTTGCCGGATTTGGATGACAAGCCGCAAGCCCTCCGTCAATGGCGCGGCGATATTGTCATCGTCAACTTTTGGGCGACTTGGTGTCCGCCCTGCTTAAAGGAGATGCCGGAATTCGTCAAAATTCAGCAGGAATTTGGCGGTCGCGGCGTGCGTTTTGTCGGTGTCGCGATCGAAGACAAGGCGCCGGTACTCGAGTACTTGCAGCGCCGGCCGGTCAACTATCCAATTTTAATCGGCGGCGATAACGGTATCGCGCTGGCTCATCAACTCGGTAACGTGATTAATACCGTGCCGTTCACGGTTATCATCGACAGACAAGGCCGGATCGTGCATCGTCAGCTCGGCGAATTGACTCGAACCCAAGCGCTGGAAGTGCTGGAAGGAATGCTGTCGAAAAAATAAGCGATTTGTCCGGAAAATGTCGTGTTAATGGATATAAATCAGTTTATCTGGACAAAAACACACAAATTAGGCAGAATTCCCGCCTATTCGATCAACCTTCGTTTTCACTTTGCATGGCGATCATCACCGTTCTAAACGGACCCAATTTGAACCTGTTAGGTGTCCGGGAACCGGGAATTTACGGCAAGCAAACCTTGAGCGACATACATGAAAAACTCGATCGGTTAGCCTCCGAGTTGGGCCATGAGTTGGATTTCATGCAGAGCAATGCCGAACACGAACTGATCGACCATATTCATCAGGCATACCAGCGCCGCGTTGACTTTATATTGATCAATCCGGCCGCTTTTACCCATACTAGCGTGGCCATCCGCGATGCCTTGTTAGCCACCAAGATTGCCTTCATCGAAGTGCATTTGTCCAATGTGCATGCCCGCGAGCCGTTCCGGAGTCACTCTTACTTTTCCGATATCGCCGTTGGCGTCATTTGCGGATTGGGAGCGCACGGTTACGAATTGGCTTTGCAAGCCGCCCATCAGATTTTATTAACGAGAACTCAGAACAATGGATATTAGAAAAATAAAAAAATTAATCGATCTTATCGAAGAATCCGATATTGCTGAGATAGAAATTAGCGAGGGCGAGGAGTCGGTACGTATCAGCCGTTATTCTTCATCGGCACCGGCACCGGTGTTTACCCAAGCTCCGGCTCCGGTAGCCGCCGCGCCTGCAGCCGCATCGGCGCCCGTTTCTGCTCCGGCCGAGGAAAAAGTGAGCGGCCATGTCGTCAAATCGCCGATGGTCGGTACCTTTTATCGCTCCGCGTCGCCGGGCTCCGCGGCCTTTGTCGAGCTCGGACAAACTGTCAGCGTTGGCCAAACGCTTTGCATCATCGAGGCGATGAAAATCCTCAATCAGATTGAAGCGGACAAGAGCGGCAAGATTAAGCAAATTCTGGTTGAAAACGCCCATCCGGTCGAATACGGCCAACCTTTGTTCATTATTGAATAACGGACTATAGGGGGGGCTATGTTCGAAAAAATAGTTATCGCCAATCGCGGCGAGATCGCATTGCGCATCTTGAGAGCTTGTCGAGAGCTGGGTGTCAAAACCGTGGCGGTGTATTCCGAAGCCGACCGCGATCTGAAACACGTTCGCTTGGCCGACGAAGCGGTCTGTATCGGTCCCGCCGCGTCGTCGGCAAGCTATCTGAATATCCCGGCCATCATTAGCGCGGCGGAGGTGACCGATGCCGAGGCGATACATCCGGGTTACGGTTTTTTATCGGAAAATGCCGATTTTTCCGAGAAAGTCAGTCAGAGCGGTTTTGTGTTCATAGGCCCAAAACCGGATACCATTCGGATGATGGGCGACAAGATCTCCGCGAAAAAAGCGATGCAGGCAGCCGGGATTCCCTGCGTGCCGGGCAACGGGGACCCGTTGGGAGACGATGACGACACCAATCTGAAAATGGCCAGGGAGATCGGCTATCCGGTGATCATCAAAGCGGCGGGCGGTGGCGGCGGACGCGGCATGCGTACCGTGCATACCGAGAGCGCGTTGTTGAACGCCATCAACCTGACCAAAGCCGAAGCCGGGACCGCATTTGGCAACAGCACGGTGTATATGGAAAAATTCCTGGAAGATCCTCGGCATATCGAATTTCAGGTTTTGGCCGATTCCCATGGCAACGCCATACATCTGGGCGAGCGCGACTGTTCGATGCAGCGCCGTCACCAGAAAGTGGTGGAGGAAGCGCCCGCGCCGGGTATTACGCCGGAGCAGCGCAAACAGATGGGTGAACGTTGCGCATTGGCGTGTCGTGAGATCGGTTATTTGGGTGCCGGCACTTTCGAATTCCTATACGAAAAAGGCGAGTTTTACTTTATCGAGATGAATACGCGGGTTCAAGTCGAGCACCCTGTGACCGAAATGATCACCGGCTTCGATATCGTTAAGGAACAACTGCGGATCGCGGCCGGTGAGAAACTTTCGATTACTCAGGAACAGGTCGTGTTTACCGGCCATGCGATCGAATGCCGCTTGAATGCCGAGGATCCCAAGACTTTTATGCCTTGTCCTGGCGTGATAGAACAATTCCATATGCCGGGTGGCCCGGGGATACGTTGCGAAACGCATATTTACAACGGTTATAAAGTGCCGCCGTATTACGATTCCATGATAGGGAAGTTGATCGCTCACGGCGACGATAGAGCTAGTGCCATTGCCCGAATGAAGACCGCGCTCAGCGAGATGGTGATTGACGGTATTAAAACCAATATTCCGTTGCAGCAGAGTATCATGGCTGACGCGGCATTTGCGCAAGGGTGCCAGAACATCCATTATCTGGAAAAGAAACTGGGTATCCATTAAACCGCTCTCCGGTCTGTTATCGCTTGACGATGACAGGCCGGAAGCTCCTGCTTCGACGTCTTTATGGCCTGGCATCAAATTTCCGTCGTGACCGACGAAGTCACCGTACCCGAGGTATCCGACTTCTTCAGCGAGTTGGGCGCTGTTTCAGTGACTTACAGCGATGCCGAAGACGAACCAGTTTACGAACCAGCCATCGATCAAACTAAAATATGGACTCGTACCCGAGTGACCGGTCTGTTTGAGTTGGACACCGATCCGGACATCGTCCATACCTTGACGTTTAACCAGTTTGTCGGGCGGCCGCTACAGGAATGGGTAGCGGAAGTGTTGCAAGATCAGGTTTGGGAGCGGGCCTGGATGGAGCATTTTCAACCGATGAAGTTCGGTGAGCGCTTGTGGGTTTGTCCTAGCGGCCAGGAACGGAGCGAATCCGGCTCGGTGTGTATGACGCTGGATCCCGGCTTGGCCTTCGGTACCGGTACGCATCCGACCACGGCATTATGTCTCGAATGGTTGGCCACGCATTCGGTCGAAGCCATGGATTTGATCGATTACGGTTGTGGATCGGGGATTTTGGCGGTTGCCGGATTGTTGTTGGGCGGTAAGTACGCTCACGCCGTCGATATCGATCCGCAAGCACTGGAAGCGAGTCGCTACAATGCCGAGAAAAATAATGTCCAAGCTAGAATCAATTATTATTTGCCCGAGCAGTTTTCCGGCGTTATCGGCGATGTGGTCGTCGCCAATATATTGGCGAAACCGCTGATCGAACTGGCGCCGTTACTGACAAGCCTAGTTCGGCCGGGCGGAGTGCTGATCTTGTCTGGGATTTTGAATGAACAGGCGGAGGCGGTAGCCGAAGCCTATCGGCAGCAAGGATTGGAGGTTGGGATGCCGATTAGCAAAGACGATTGGTGTAGGCTGGATGCCCGCAAAGTCGGGTGATGCATGTTCGTCCGCTGCCCGCATTGCCAGTTTAGTCAAGCGATCAGTATCGATGAATTAAGAAATTGCCGGGACCTGCTGGTTTGTAGCGGGTGCGGCCGCTGTTTCGACGCGTTACCGAGGCTGAGTGCAATCGCTTCGAATGGCGGCGCGGGCGTTGGGTCGGCGCGGTTTTCAGAAGTGACTGCGGGGCGGAGCGGGTCTCCTAGCTTTTGGGGCTACGCTGCGTTGGTAATGTTGGTCTTGTTGATTGGGCAAATGTTCTATTTCGAAGGCGCCGCCTTGAGCAATCGGCCCTCGATTCGTAGTATTTTGGCGGCCGTATGTTCGGCAGTGCATTGTCAGCTGCCCGCATATCGAAACCTTAAGGCAATGACTTTTCGTCAATTGAATTTGCAAGCCGGGGCGGACCGCAGTTATTTGCTCAGCGGGGCTCTTTCCAATCAGGGGCTCTTTCCGCAAGCGGTGCCAAATTTACGGTTGACGTTGACCGATTTATCCGGAAACGTGATCGCGGAGCGGGTGTTCTGGGCCGAACAATATTTCGAGTCGGGGATGTTGTATCCGGATCAGACCAAGCCGTTTCGTTTACAGTTTGCCGCGCCAACGACATCCGTCGCTGGTTATGCATTAAATTTACTTTGACTCTGCATGACTTACCCGCAACTTTTTCTAAAAAAGCACGAAGACAAGCGCCTGCGGCAAGGCCACCTTTGGGTGTTTAGTAATGAAATCGACAGCCAAAAATCACCAATGGACGGCTTCGCGGCCGGCGATTTGGTTTGCGTGGTCGATCATGCGGGCAATGCTTTGGGTACAGCCTACTTGAATCCGAATGCCTTGATTTGCGCTCGGCTACTCACTCGGAAAGCCAATGTTAAAATCGGCGAGAAATTTTTTAGGCAACGCTTGCGGCAGGCATTGACATTGCGCGAACGTCTGTTCGATCAACCTTATTACCGGTTAGTGTTCGGCGAAAGCGACGGATTGCCCGGTTTGGTGATCGATCGCTACGGTTCGGTTTTATCGGTTCAAATCACCACGGTGGGTATGGAATGTCACATCGAGCTTTTGGTCAAGCTGTTGGTTGAATTTTTGGCCCCGGAAGCAGTCCTGCTGAAGAACGACACGGGTCAACGGGAGTTGGAAGGATTGAACACGGAAGCGCGGCTAGCTTTTGGGGTGCTGCCCGACCGGTCGGAAATTGTCGAGAACGGTACCCGCTTCTTGATCAATGTGGCGGCCGGGCAAAAGACCGGTTGGTTTTACGATCATCGCAATGCCAGGGCGCGCTTCGCCTCGCTAGTCAAAGGCGCCAGAGTGCTGGATTTGTTCAGTTACGCCGGCGGTTGGGGAATCCAGGCCGCTGTGGCCGGCGCCGCCGAGGTGTGTTGCGTCGATAGCTCGGACTCTGCCCTGACTTTGGCGGCCGCTAGTGCGGGCTTGAACGGAGTTGCCGATAAGATGGGCTTTGTCCGAAGCGATGTTTTCGAATTTCTCAAGCAAGCTCGGGAAGGACGGCGGCACTACGACGCCATCGTCCTGGATCCGCCGGCGTTGATCAAGCGCAAAAAAGATTTCAAGTCCGGTTACGAGGCCTACCGCCGGCTGAACCATCTGGCGTTGCAAGTGTTGGAAGCCGACGGCATTCTGGTATCCGCTTCTTGCTCTCACCATTTGAGCCGGGATAATCTACACGAGATTCTGAGGTCTTCGGCCAGGCATATCGATCGACATTTGGTGTTTTTCGGTGAGGATGGCCAGGGAAGCGACCACCCAATACATCCGGCCGTTCCGGAAACAGAATATCTAAAAACGTTTTTTTGCGCTGTTTCGCCGAGTCTTTGAGTTAGCGATGCCATCAGCGAAGCCTAACCCGTGCGCCTTGTGCGGCCAACCGGTAAAGGTTGGCGGTTTTAAACTGCTGACCGGAGATGGGCTGAAACGGTTTTGCTGCGAGGGTTGTCGCAGTATTTTCCAATTGCTCAATGCCGAGCAAACCATAACAACAATACCCGAGGAGAAACTTAGATGAAAGCCTGCCAATCCTGCGCGGAGCGCGTCAACATCGGATGCCGTCACCAGCAAATGCCCGTTATTTCCAGAGCGATTGGTTTGCTATTCATTTATCTGCCGATCTTGACGCTCCCATTTGTGATTCTCAGTGCGTACCTGACCTACTGGAGTTTAAAGCTGGTAGGGGCTGAAAACGTGAAGTCTTGGAGTGACTTTTTGCCGGAGCGGGCCAGCCACCGTTATAACTTAAAAAACCAAATTACAATGGATGGGTCGTTTAAGCTCAGCCTGGCCCAGTCCAAATTGTTTTGGATCTTGAATTGCACTTGGTATTGCCCTTACAGCGTTGCGCTGTTCGAATGGCACGCCTACATGGTCAAAGTCGTCGAAAATTGGTGGTGCCCGTTCACCCACGATCGTAAAAACGGATACACGAACGGTGCGATCGATCAATCGTTTTGGCATATTTATCCGGAAGAAAAGGCGAAATTGCACGAAGACGATAAAAACAATCCCATTTTTTCAGAGACTGCGGAAGATTAATCCGGATGTCATCCGCGATTCACGTTGAGCTGGGAAAATGTCCGATGTTCAGCTGGACGCCCTGACGGACGGTGGCTTTTTTAATTTTTGGAATTTCAAACGGAATGAATACGGAAACAAATAAACCAATATTGGTCTGGGCGTTATGGGGCGGAGCTCTTCTATTGCTGGGTTTGGCGTTTCGCGGCAGTATCGACGAAATGATGACAACTTGGACGAAAAGGGAGGAATACAGTCATGGATTTTTTATCCCCTGTATTTCCGCTTATCTGTTATGGATTCGCCGGCATGAGCTGACCTGGGTTGGCGAAGTTCGGCAGTCCCTAGCGGGATTGGGTTTGTTGGTCATCGCTTTATTGCTGTTGGTACTCGGCGGCCTGGCTACCGTGAAAACCCTGGAACAGTACGGGTTGATTCTGGCCTTGTTCGCAATTTTTACGGCGGCATTCGGAACACAGGGCTTACGCACCGGCGCGGTGCCGCTGTTGTTCTTAATCTTCATGGTGCCGTTTCCGGACTTCATCCTGAACAATTTGTCTTCTAAATTGCAATTGATCTCGTCCTGGCTCGGCGTGGAATTTATCCGTGCCTGCGACATCATGGTGTATTTAGAAGGAAACGTTATCGATCTAGGGGTCTATAAGCTACAAGTGGTTGATGCTTGTAGCGGCTTGCGCTATCTGTTTCCGCTGGCTAGTTTGGCGTTTTTATGCGCCTATCTCTTTAAGGGGCCGTTTTGGCAAAAATTGCTGATCTTTTTGTCATCCATGCCGCTGACCATTTTTATGAACAGTTTTCGCATCGGTGTTATTGGCGTGCTAGTCGATAACTGGGGGACTGATATGGCCGAGGGTTTTTTGCATGATTTCGAAGGTTGGGCAGTGTTTCTGTTGTGTATGGTGCTGCTGTTCGTCGAAATGCGGATCTTTAGCCGAATTAGTGGTCGTCGCCTGTCGATGAACGAGTTGGTGCAAATCCCTGAAGAATGGGGGCGGGCCGAATCTCGAATGCCGCCCGCAGTGCTAAATATCTCAGTCTACGCAGTGCTATGCTTAGTAGTTTTAGGAGGGCTCGCTTCGGAGAAGTTCAAGGGTAGGGAGGATATTATCCCTCAGCGTAAAGCTTTTCTGCATTTCCCGACGCAATTAGGCGACTGGCGCGGACATAATGACTATTTGACTCAATATTACCTGAACGAATTGAAGTTAACGGATTACGTCATCGTTAATTTTGTGCAACAAGGTACCCGTAATTCGATCAACTTTTATAGTGCCTACTATCAATCGCAACGCAAAGGCGCGGTTGTGCACTCGCCGCGCAGTTGTATTCCGGGCGACGGTTGGCAGATTGTTAGTTTTGAACAGCGCGAATTTCCGGAAATGCGGGTAGGGGATGATTCGATCAAGCTTAGCCGCGCGATCATTCAAAAAGGCGATAGTCGCCAATTGGTCTATTTTTGGTTTCATCAACGAGGTCGGCAGGTCACTAACGAGTTTCTGGTCAAATGGTATTTGTTTTACGATGCGATTACGTTAAATCGCACCGATGGGGCGCTGATTCGTCTGGTCACTCCGGTCGATAAAGTTGAGGATATTTCGTTGGCGGACAAGCGCTTGCAGGATTTTATGAAGTCACTACTGCCGGTGTTGCCCGAGTACCTGCCGGGTAAAAATGTCGTCCCGACCGCTCCGTCGGCAGGGTAATCTCCGGTTTCGTTAAAGTTTTTGTAACAGTACCCCAAATGGTAGAGGAGCAATAGTGAATAGAAAGAAAGCATTGGTCACTGGGATTACCGGGCAGGACGGTTCTTATCTGGCAGAGTTTTTGTTGGAAAAAGGCTATGAAGTGCATGGGATCAAGCGGCGGTCGTCGTTGTTTAACACCGAGCGGGTCGACCATATCTATCAGGATCCGCATATTCGCGATCCGAAGTTTTTTCTGCATTACGGCGATTTGACCGATAGTTCCAACCTAACTCGAATCTTGAGCGAAATTAGGCCAGATGAGGTGTATAACTTGGGGGCGATGAGTCACGTCGCGGTATCTTTTGAATCGCCCGAATATACTGCGGACGTCGACGCGATCGGCACGCTTAGATTGCTCGAAGCCATTCGCTTTTTAGGCATGGAGAAACAGACTCGGTTTTATCAGGCTTCGACGTCCGAGCTTTACGGCTTGGTACAGGAAATTCCACAAAAAGAGACTACGCCATTTTACCCGCGCTCTCCTTACGCGGTTGCCAAGCTTTATGCCTATTGGATCACCGTAAATTATCGTGAAGCGTATGGCATGTATGCGTGTAACGGTATTTTGTTCAACCATGAATCCCCGCGCCGGGGTGAGACCTTCGTGACGCGTAAAATCACGCGCGGTCTCAGTAATATCGCTATTGGCTTGGATAGTTGCTTATTCATGGGAAATATGGATTCACTTAGGGATTGGGGGCATGCGAAGGATTATGTCCGCATGCAGTGGATGATGTTGCAGCAAGAACAGCCAGACGACTTTGTTATTGCTACTGGGGTTCAATATTCTGTAAGACAATTCATTGAAATGTCGGCCGGCGAATTGGGCGTGACGATTCGCTGGGAGGGTAGTGGCGTCGAAGAAAAAGGTTATGTTGAGTCTATCGCTGGCGACAAGGCACCCGCATTGCAAGTTGGGCAGAATATAGTTGCGATCGATCCGAGATATTTCAGGCCGGCAGAGGTTGAAACTTTGCTGGGCGATCCGACCAAGGCCAAAGAAAAGCTAGGTTGGGTGCCTCAAATTACGCTCTCGGAAATGGTGGCGGAAATGGTGGCGTACGATCTGGAGCAAGCTCGCAAACACGCTTTGTTGAAAGATCAAGGTTACAACGTTTCGGTAAGTCGGGAGTAATGCGGTGGCCGATGTGGATAAAAAAGTCTTTTTGGCCGGACACCGCGGCATGGTTGGGTCGGCAATACATCGGCAACTGCTGAATGGTGGCTATCGAAACGTTATTGTCAAATCCCACTCTGAGTTGGATTTAACCGACCAGGAGCAGGTTCGCAGATTTATGGGGCAAGAGCGTCCGCAGCTGGTGATTTTAGCGGCGGCTAAGGTGGGTGGGATCCACGCGAACAATGAATATCCAGCGGAGTTCATCTATCAAAATTTGATGATGGAAGCCAATGTAATCCACGAAGCGTGGCGTGCCGGCTGCCGAGAGCTCCTATTTTTAGGAAGTTCGTGTATCTATCCGAAGTTTGCTGCACAACCAATGGCTGAAAGCGCATTGCTGACTGGCATATTGGAGTCGACTAATGAGCCTTACGCTATCGCAAAAATTGCAGGGATAAAGCTTTGCGAGTCTTACAATCGACAATACGGCACGGATTTTCGATCAGTTATGCCGACCAATCTATATGGAGAAAACGACAATTTTCATCTGGACAATAGCCATGTAATTCCAGCGATGATCCGTAAATTCCATGACGCGAAGGTCAACGGTGACGCTAGCGTTACCGTTTGGGGAACAGGCAAAGCAATGCGTGAATTTTTGCATGTCGAGGATATGGCGGCGGCTTGCATATATGTCATGGGGCTGGACAAGCAGCATTACCAATCGGTTACCGAACCCATGTTGTCCCATATCAATGTGGGAACCGGGGTCGATGTGACGATACGTGAACTTGCGGAAACAGTCGGTAAGATTGTCGGTTTCGAAGGAGAGATCGTTTGGGATACAACCAAACCTGATGGAACACCTCGCAAGTTGATGGACAATTCCAAGATCAGAGCTTTGGGTTGGCAGCCAAAATTCAACTTGGAAGTCGGATTAAAAGCGACTTATCAGTGGTTTGTGGAAAATCAAGGGCAGTTTAAGGCCCAATGATTGAGCTGATCTAAATCAGAAGTCGAAATAACGCTTGACGC
>NZ_LUUK01000224.1 GCF_001644025.1 Methylomonas koyamae | reverse complement strand
CTTATCCACCCTACGGCCCTCAGGCGAACGGGCATTAAAACGGTAATTTACCTTCTAAGGATAGAACGAAAGCCACTGGGCGTTAATGTTGAATCCGGTTATTGGGTTGGATTTTAGTTCTCGGAAGATTCAACGATTGATAGGACTAGGGATAGTCGTCTTGTTCCGACCCTTTGTGGACATTCGGATATAGATTTAACCTTTCCGATACCGGTCATTGGCAAAAAAGGACTATCCCCAAATAGCTGAGCATGGGTATGAAATCGGCCCTAAGACCTGAAAGGGCAGCGGTCATAATCCATAATGTTTCATCAGGTAGAAAACTCAACCCAAGGCCACACAAGAAAATTTACTGAAGTCGGAATGAAAAATAAATAATAGAAAGAAAGGGCCGCAGGCGTTCGTTGAGTGTGTGCGGCTAAGACAACAGCCGCTCATGCATCCGTCAAAAATACCGAACCAAAGTGGATAGATAAGCTCGACCTGACACAGAATAGCAATTGCCCTCCGAAGAGAGCGCATGAAGCAGAGGCCACGTAAAGTCAGCGCTTGAGGAGAACATCTGCAACCCTTTCGCCGATTGAATATACAGGATCAATAAGCCTGCTTCAATTCCTTCTTCTCCAACAAGTTAAGGAGGTCAACCTCTTTCCAGTTCACAAACCAGAATTTGTTGCAACCATGGCTCAAGAAATCGTTTACATCAGAGGCATTTGGCGAAGTTGCTCTCAATTGAGTATACAGCCTATCAATCCAACGTCTTTTTTCAACATCCTTTACAAAAGGGCAGCTCAGTAGATCAGTAAGAAGATGTGCCTTTTCTGCATCAACTTTAATATCTGACAAGTCGCGCAACTTATTATTTGCCTTTTTTACTATACCCAAGAGCACTTTCGCATATCGGGCGTCATCACGTATGTAGAACAAACAAGACACAATATCAAAATAAGAAAGATCATCGCGCTTATTAAATAAACTGTTAATAACCTTCTCCGGCAATAAATAATCATTACCAAGCTCACGCATTGCCAGCAGAATATTAATAGACTCCAACGGAAGAAAATGAGCTACCTCTGCAACTTTGGATACATTGCGCCCCATCAGAAGTTGCTCAGAAAGCTCAAATATTCGCTGTTTAATTGTCTCAGAACCAGCGCCAAAGTATTTTTCTCCAAACCGCGTTAGTATGATGATTGCGGTTGTTAATTTATAAGATGCACTAACTGAGGGAGAGACAACATACAGAAAATAAATAACCTCCAAAAGAACCAGGCTAGCGTCTCTATACAGCTCGGCTTCATCATTAGCCCCTATATCGGATTGTACGTTTGCAAGTTTCTTTACGCGTTCAGTAAACACAGAAATAAGATAAGAAGAGACCTCATCGTAATTTACATTGTTATATGAACAAAGTGATTTTATCTGACTTATAAAGCTGCGTATTAACTTCCACTGATTATGTATTTTCTTAGGTCTAAGCGAATGCCTATCTCCTGAGTCCTCCAGAAACTTATCTAAAAATCCATTGGCAAGAAGACTTAATTCCCGAGTAATACGTGATTTAAGAGTAACAAACGGCCTAGAGATATGGATGGACTTTACTGTGTTGGCATGAAGGTTAAATGAAGTAAGTGCATCACTATAACAGTCGTAGATTGCCCTCGCCGTTTCATTATCATCGGCAAAAATAAAAACATCATCTACGTAACGTCTAAACGAATAATCAACATCAAAAACAAGCTTCCTTTTCCCCTCTTCGAGCCTCTTTATAGTCTGTAAATCTATAGCCTGGAAAATAAGCTCAGCATAAATGCGGCATAACTCTGGACCAATAACTATCCCATTCGTCTCTTTATGATTTATATGCTGCATCAAGCCGTCGAACTGTTGGGCAAAGGTTGCATCTACTGTTACATGTTTTTTAGTAAAAGGCTTATCCTTAAGCGCCCAAGAAAGACTATGGGTATAGATGCTGTCAAAGCACTTTGATACATCAAGCGTTTTTAGCACAAAGAAGCGTTTTTCTAGATTAAAAAAATCCTTGGAATCAAAAAACTTATAAAGCCTGTCATATCCTCTGTATGAGAAGAATGAAGGACTATGTTTGCTAAAGCCATCGACCCTTGCTTCCGTAATACGCCCTGTCTTGTACTGATTTATATTTTCCCAAGCTGACTTCGTATAAAAAGTACTGGCTACCCTCAAAGGAGATCGAATGCTGGCGGGACTTTTGGAGCAATAGTGAATAATTAATTGTTGATAGTTTTTATAGAAATTCGTGGCTTTCCACTGGGACAATGGATGTATTAGTGACAGTCGCCGAAACTCTAGCGAGTTCTTTCGAATTTTATAAGTGAAAGGAATGGTAAAAGATCCTGAATCACCAAGAACAAGGGTATCTAACAAAAATTTAAAGACTGGATTTGAAACAGCATCATTTTTGGTATTTAGATATAGCCCGTCGTTTGAAAAAATAACAGGCGTCTCATAGGGTGATGTATCAGTAACAATTCCGCGAGCATAGTCACGCCTATTAATCCGATTCGGCTTTCTTGTTTTAGCCATTTTCCCAGCACATCTGAATATTTTTAATTAGTTTAGGGTGAAAATAAACAAAGAAACGCTGCGTATGACCCTTTCGGAAGCTATGAGTTAATAGTGTTCTCTTTTGCTTTGACGATAAGGCTGCGGATATTCTTGAGAACGGTCTACCATGCCCGTTTAGAATTGCTCTTCGCAGAAAGTCATCCAGTTCATCAAGGCCATTATCTGGAGCTTCCGTTATTTGGGGATAGCTATAATAAATGCCGGCCCTCTTGTTCTTGTCTCTATTTATGTCCCTTACACTGAAATTGGACGTCAGGTATTTAATGCGATGAGTCAACAAATAGAAGTCGCCGTCTTTTAGGAAGGCTGTGAGCGAGCGAAGAATTCTGAACTTTATCTTTTTTATCTTTGAATCTGCAATCCCGACCCTAACAGCCCGATGATGACTTTTTGGTTTTAAGTCCCTAATTTTAACAGGCTCCGTCACCGTGATTTTATATCCGAGATAACTAAAGATGAACAAATCATTTACTACAGTTCCTGTCTTAGCAGGGGTAACGACATCCGGTACAGTGATAATATCTCTTTTATTGTTATGCAACAAAAGGCCAGCGGGCAATAAGGATTGTATTTTCTTCAAGAACGTAGGTTCTTTTTCAGATCCATTTGTAATAATTACTATATCATCTACGTATCGTGCATAGAAATACACCCCTTGCATACGCTTCACTTCCCGGTCGAAGGACATCATCATTACGTCTGCCAGCGTTGCACTTAGTGCAAGACCACGCGGGACACCAGTTCCTCCTGAAGCCATAAAGTGGCACAATAACTCATCAACTAAACGATGGGTTAATGGGCTGATCCCTGACAACGCACCTACTGTTTTACTTACTTCATCGGTTGCGAAGGATTCGTAGAAGCTTTTTATGTCAAGCCTAAAGAGCCGATAGGGCACTCCCTCCGAAACTAAGTGGGTCAGTGTTTCGACTATTGACTCCCTATTTGGCTGTTGAATTCTTACTAGACGTTTGATGTTTGAACAGACTTTCCGGAGAACTAGCTCGTGTGCCAACTTATTAGCGTAATAGATTCGTTTGCCTCCCTGCTCGAAGTTAATAAGGGGATTGCCCCCCTGGAAGACTGTTTTGGCTGAACTAATAGCTTCATCAAGGGTAACTAGCTTTTCTGATTCAACATAAAGCTTGGGGTTCTCTCTGAAGTCACTTGTTCTAAGCATCCTCATTAGGGTAATTTGGTTAAACGAATGATCGTACATGTGTCCATTCTGGTGTGGTAATTTAAGTAAAAACGGTATTCATATTAGTACCCTGTCTAATTCTTTATGGAAAGAACCAACCGATTATTGCCATAATAATAGTCAAAGGCAGGAAAAAGTATTAATGGTCCGCCTTATTTTTATAGCTAAGTGGAGTAAATTTCACGACTCAAGATTTTTATGTGCGTTTTCACGCGGTCTCGCCCGATTGCCGAATTTTATTCATCACCATAAAGCGGCCGGTCGCGACCGACAAGATTTGGCCGATACCGAGCCTTGCTCTCAACCAGCTTTTGCCGCATAACAAGCTATCGCGCCCAGCTACAATCCAACCGGGTTTTTCTCAAAACGGTGAAGTCTGAAAACGTGAGTCGAGCTGATTTCCCACCCTAGAATGCCAATACCCACCAAAACTACATAAGGTTGGGTGAATAGTCAGGCAGCCGTCCGATTCGCCGGGCGCACCGACCGACCAAGCCCTCGCGGCCGTAGCATCTGGTTTGATTGAGGTGTTACCCGCCGGGCAATATCTTCCGGCTACGCGACTTCACCGTAAACCTTCCGAACCACCCGGTAAAACCAGTGCGGCCTGCTCAGGATAATGACGAAGGCGATGACCGGTGTGACCGGGACCGGCGCGATGTCGATCAGGAACAGCGTAAACAGGCTGGCGAAGGTTTTGATTCTGGTTTCGCGGGTTTGTGCGGCGTTGACGAAGTCGGTGTCGCGAGCTTTGTCTCGATACATGGCCGCGATTAGCAAGCGGAACCAATCCGGGCGCTTGACGACAATATACATCCCGATCAAACAGCCGGGAGAGATAGGCCCGAAGCCTATGATCGCGAATATCGAGAAAACCGAGAGACATTTTATCTGGGCGGTGTTGAGCATGGCTTGAATAGTGTGTATGGCGATTGGAAATAGCAAACTAGGCTAGGGCTTGAGGTCTAAAGCGGCTATCGTAACGGCAAACCTGCGCGTTGTGGGTAACGGCGTCGATTCGGCCGTCGGCGTTAGAGTTCTACTTTGTCAGATGACTAAATAAGCATCGTCATTCCGGCATGGATGACCGGACCCGTTAGAGCGCGGAGCGAATCCGGACGCCATGGACGGATTTAAGCCAACCCTCCATGGCGCTGGATGCCTGTTTCCCGGCGGGTATGACGGTCTTGAACAAATCCGACAAAGTATAGAATTAGCGCCATGCTAAGTCTGCACGACCGGCCCATTGCAGGGGCTTTGGCGCCGGTCGGTCCTTGAGGCGGTTGTCAGCCCAAGGTCTGAATAAAATCGGCCAGATCGGCCAGGGTTGCGCCGCTGGCTTCGGCGGCCACGCCGAGGTGTTCTTGAGGCGCTTGCACGCGATTGACCCAAAAGGTCGGATAGCCGAAGGCCTTGGCGCCGGCCGCGTCCCAGCCGCCGAATGCGGCGAAGACGATTTGCTCGCGCGGTAGACCGAACGCTTCCGTACCCATCCGATACGCGCGCGGGTCCGGTTTGTAGGCCTTGACCCGGTCGGTGCTCAGGTGCTCCTCGAAAATCCCTTCCAGACCGGCCTGTTTGACGCAGGCGTCCAACATCGTCGCGGTGAAGTTAGACAAAAACGCCAAGCGGAAGCCCGATGCCTTCAAGCGGAGCAAGGCCGGCTTCGCGTCCGGCCAGGCGTCCAGCGACATAAACGCTTGCATCAAGCGCTCGCGTTTCTCGCCGGTCAATTCCAAAGCGTGTTGTTGGGCGGCAAAGATCAAGGCCTCTTCTGTGACCTGCCAGAAGTCGGCATAATTGCCCATCAAGGTGCGCAGCCAAGTGTATTCGAATTGACGTACCCGCCAGGATTGCGCCAGGGTTTGGCCTTGGCCGGGAAACAAGGTTTCCGCCAGCGCGGCGATCGGTCGGGGATCGAAAGTCGTAAAGCCGTCGAAGGCGACCGCCTTGATGCGGTTTGCTGCCTTGGCTTGGGTAACCGGTAGCAGCAGGCCGGCGGTGGCGGCGCCGGACAGTTGTAAAAATTCGCGGCGGGTCAGTGGCATGGCAGCTCCAAAGTGAATAGAACGAAAGGAAAGCCGGCCGCGCGGCGCAAACCGAGCGGCCGGCTTCGATTTAGCGGACCACCAAGCCGGTAACGCCGGCCGGTAAGGTGTTCAAATGGGTCACGGATTGCAATTCGCCGTCCGCGCCGATTCGATATACGCCTATGCTGTGGTCGCCGTTACTCAAGCTGTACAGCCGGCCGCCGTCGTCGGACACCGCCAAATCGTTGGGGCGGCTTTCTTCGGCGGCGCGGGCTTGCAGCAATTCCAACTGGCCGTGGCGGCCTATCGCAAAGGATGCAATCGAGCCGGCCGGCGTATTCGCGGTGAACGCAAGTTTACCGTTCGGCGTGGTTGCCAGCCAGCAAGCGGCGGTTTGTTCCACGGCGACCGCGCCGTCCAACAATTGCAAGCTACCGTCTTCGTGTAAGCGGTAGGCGGACACGGTGGCACCGTTGGCCGCGCCGCCCTGCGCCTCGGAAACGAAGAATTGGTTGTGCTTGCCGAAGGCAAAACCGAACGGCGTGTTGCCGGCCGAGGCCAAGCTGTGCTTCTCGTCCGGCAAACCGCGATTATCCAGGGTAAAACTGACAATTTTGTTACCGGCTTTCTCGGTCACCACCAGCGCGTCGCCGTCGCGGTCGAAACTGATCTGCGCCGGCCCGCTGGCGTCGTCGCCCAGTTTACGGTAAGACTGTTCCAGCGGATAGAGTCGGCCGCTACGGGCATCGAATCGGTAACCGAAAATCGAATCGTCGCCGGCGTTGACCACGTAAACCCGGTCGTGGGCGACGGTCAGGCTAACCGGCGTCACACCGGGTTCGGCGGCGCGGTGCACCAATTCCAGGCCGTTGTCGCGCACTCTAAACACCGATACGTCATTACTGCCGGCGTTGATTGCAAACAGAAAACGCTGGTTTTCGCTGAAGGCCAACGCGCCTTGATTACCCAAGCCGGCACCGGTGCCGGCGCCGCCGGTTGCGTAACTGCCGGCCGGTTGCATTTTGCCGGCGGCGTTCAAACGGAAGGCGAGTACCGAGTTACTCGCGGCGTTCGACAGCGTGTAAGCGGTTTCCCGGTACGTCTCGGACCAGGCCTGAGCGGTTAACGGTAATATTAACGGTATGGCGGCGGCCAGCGTCTTAAGGGTGTTGTTCATGTAGACCTCGAAATTAAATGGAAGGGAATACCCCGCGATGGGGCGAAACGAATATTGCGCCCCGGCCGGTCACCGAATCCTCACGACGAAATCAAATCTTTGTCACTTGCTCGCTAGGCCATTTCAGGCAACCGGACCCGGTCGTTTCGGCGGCTGACATGTCCGCGGCCGCTTGCGGCCAGCCGTTACGGGGCGGCGTGGCGATGAACCACACCCTGGACATCGAGGAATCGTGCGGTACGCTGGATGTGGATTCGCGGTGCCGGTCAACGGCGCCGTAGAAGCGGATTTTCTGAAATTTGCGGGGAGAGAACGATGGGACCGTATTACCGTGGAACGTCGCAAGGCGTCGGCAATTTTTTCGAGTTGTTTTACCAGCATCCGGTGCTGATGCTTTTGGTCGTCGCGGCTAGCGCGGCGGCGGGATATTTTGTCTGGAAGCGGAAGAAAGACAGCCAAGCTAGCGACGGCTGATAAGGATGTGGTTATAAATAACTCCCCTGTTTCGGGTTACAAGGATTTTCCCGTTCGTCCTGAGCTTGTCGAAGGATGGACGGGAAAATCCGGGCATCCACCGCGCCAAACCGTTCATGCTTCGACTAGGCTCAGCACGAACGGTTTGGCGGGACAAATTCATTTCGGGAAGTTATTTTTAGCGGAATCCTAAGTTGAGGCGCCGGTGTCTTAGGATAGGCGCTTGCGTAGCGGCGATAACAAGCCCTTCGAATGCCCGAAGGCGTCGATTTCAACGGTGGCGAGCCATCGATTGAAACCAACGCGTTCGCGACGGGATTAACGTCTAGCGATCAAGCGGCCTTCGCGGTGGCGGCCGGCAGGCAATGTGGGCACGGTGTGACCATTTTCAAAAACTCGCTGGCTTTCTTGGCGGCGCTAGTCGGGTTCGAAATGGCCCCCAGGTAACGCAAAGTGTCTTTTGCCGGCAGTGCCGTGCATTCGGCTCTGTGCAGAAAGCGTTCGCCAGTGTCTTGCGCGTTTAGTTCAACGTAAAATTCAGCCATGGTAAGTACCTCATTGTTCCGGTTAATAAGGATAAGGAGAACGGCCCGAAAAACGGACGGTTTGGTGATGGCGCTTGTGTCGGGCCTCGCACATTAGTGACGGGTAATGTGGAGGAAACGATACAAAAACCGGCCGAATCGCCCGTTTTTCGTGCTCGATTGGCTGTTCGCAAGTTCTGTTCCAGCAATTTTTATGTGGTTACTTGTCGCTGTGTAGTAAACGCGACAGTCGAACGATCAGCAACAGACCGAGAATTGCCGCGAACGTCAGCGGGCGCGTCAGGTCTTTTTTGACCAACCAGATAAAATGCGCCACGCCGCCGCAAGCCGCAACGTAAACCCAGCGGTGCAAGGATTGCCAGCGTTTGCCGCCCAGCCTGCGGACCATCGCGTTGGTCGAGGTTGCGGCCAAGGCCAGCAGAATTAAAAACACCGAAAAGCCGACCGTGATGTAGGGGCGCTTGAACACGTCCTCGGCAATCGCCGGCCAGTCGAAGAATTGGTCCAGCACCAGATATGTCAAGACATGCAGCAGCGCGTAAAAGAACGCGAACAAGCCCAGCATGCGCCGCAAGCGCAACCACCAGGACCAGCCGGTCAACAACCGCAACGGCGTCGCGCTCAACGTGATCAACAAAAAGGTCAATGCCCAGTAACCGGTCAGGTGAGTGATTTTTTCGATCGGATTGGCGCCTAGGCTATCTGTATAGGCGGCATGACCCAGCTTTGCCAACGGCAACAAGGCCACCGTGAACAGCGTGACTTTCAGCAACGCGATGCGTTTCGAACTTGGGTTTTTCCAGCTCATCGCGTCAAAAGTTCTCCCGCAGGTCCATGCCGCTGTATAGCCCGGCGACTTGCTCGGCATAGCCGTTGAAGGGCAGGGTCTTGCGCTTTAAAAATTCGCCGAGCCGGCGTTCCTTGGCCTGGCTCCAGCGCGGATGATCGACGTCCGGGTTGACGTTGGCGTAAAAGCCGTACTCGCTGGGCCCGGCTTTCATCCAACTGGTCAGCGGCGGCTTTTCCACCAAACGGATTTTGACGATGGATTTCGCGCTCTTAAAGCCGTATTTCCAAGGGACGACCACCCGAATCGGCGCGCCGTTCTGCTTGGGCAGTAATTCGCCGTACAGGCCGAAGGTCAGCAAGGTTAACGGGTGCATGGCTTCGTCGATGCGCAGGCCTTCGCGGTAAGGCCAATCCAGTACCGGATATTTTTGCCCCGGCATTTGCGCCGTATCGTGCAGACTGACGAATTCGACGTATTTGGCGTTGCCAGTCGGCTCCACCCGTTTCAGTAATTCGGCCAGCGAATATCCCAGCCACGGCACCACCATGGACCAGGCTTCCACGCAGCGCAGCCGATAAATCCGTTCTTCCTGCGGCGCCAATTTCAGCAACTCGGCTATGTCGAAAACTTTGGGCTTGCGGACCTCGCCCTCGACCGCGACGGTCCAGGGCCGGATATTCAGGCTCGCGGCCCGAGCCGCTGGGTCGTCCTTGCTGGTGCCGAATTCGTAGAAATTGTTGTATTCGGTGACCGACTTATAAGGCGTCAATTCTTCGTCCAATTTATAGGCCGACGCCTTAACGTCCGGCCATTTTTCGCCGGCGCTCAGCCAGTCCGGCCACAAGGCGGCCAACAGCGCGCCGCCGGCGCCGCGCATAAAGTCGCGGCGGGCTTCGAACACGGCCTTGGGGGTAATTTCGGAAGGTTTGATCGGCATCATGCGGGGCGCTCCTATTTATGGGCGGATTCGGGTGATCGCTGGGTAGAGCCTGGACCGGCGGTTTCGGTTCCTGGCGCCGACAGCGTCGGGTAAGCTTGCAGATAGACGCCGTCGGTGGCCTTGGCCGGCAAATGGCAGTTTTGGCAGGATACCTGGTAACCTTGCGAAATGTTGGCTTGCGGGCTTTGGGCATCGAACAAGGCCCAACCCCAGCCGTCGGCCCAATCCCGGTGGCCTGGAAAACGCCGTTTGGCATCCTTGACCATGACAAAGCGAAGCTTGATCGCGCTGGCATAGTCGGCTTGGCCGGTACTCAAGGCTTGGCGGCCGATTGCGCGAATCTCCTTGACCAGCACCGTACCGTCCGGAAAACGGCCGCCGCGACGAAATTCGGCCGCTGCATCGGCTTGGGTGTAGACGTCGTGGAATCCGTATCCGGGGGCCTGCGGATCGGACACCAGCCACGATCCCAAATGCACCCAGCGGCCGCGAACATCGTCCGGCGCGCGGATCGTGCCGTTGGCTGAAACCAGCGTGGTGAAGGTGTCGGCGATGCCGTCGCCGGCCAGCGCCGTAGCGCTGGCGGCCAACAGGACGAACCCGATTGCGCCGTGCGATCTCATGTTGCCTCCCGCCGAGTCAGCCGCCGCCAAGCGTCCACCGACCAAGCGCCGGGGCCGCGCGCCGCCAGCGACAACAATACCAAACCCCAGGCCAAATGCTGTTCCAGCCCGGCCGGCCCCAAATCCGGGTAGGACAACACCGCCGCGGCGTTGAACAAGGCCAACAGCGTCGCCGTTACCCGGCCGTAACAACCCAAAACCAAGCATACCGGTAACACCAATTCGATGGCGGTCGCCAGGTAGGCGGCCCATTCCGGCGCGAGCAGCGGCACCCGGTATTCGTATTCGAACAAATACAGAGTGCCGGCCCAACTGGCCAATTTTTGTTGGCCGGATACCCAGAATGCGTGGGCCAGCCAAAGTCTCAGCGCGAAATCGCTTGCGGCGGCGGTCCGGTTGGTCAGGGTTTCGAATATCGCCGGTTTCGGCGTCTTGGTGGTTGGATGAAAATAGATACTGTGCATCGCAAATCTCTGTCAACGGATAAAAAAGCCGGTTAGCAAACCCATGCGCAACCAGCGCGGTAGATAAAGGTCTAGCGGCGGCGCGGTGGTTTCGCCGCTTGGCCGGTCCATCGCTTGACTCAGCGTCAATCCGGCCGCCAACGCGGACAGCAGCCGGAACTCGCCGCGTTCGATTTCGCTGGCGTTCACCTCGAAACCGTTGCGATGCACCACGACATGGCTGGCACCCTCGGCCAGCGAAATCGGCGTGGCGGCGTCGGCGTCCGGCAAATTGGCTTGCCAGATCGCGAAAACCGGGTAAGGCGACGCCAGCAAGCGCAACGAGGGGTGGAAACGCAGACGCAGCGCCGGATAAAGGCTGGCCGGCACCGCCGCCAGGCCGCGCGCGTCCAGCAGCGCGGCGTCGGCGGCGTGATAGGCGCCGTGCCAGTACCATTCCAGGCGGGCGACGTCGGCTAGATAGTCCAGCCCGTGGGTCGGCGGAAAATCGGTCAAAAAATCGGCCAGCGCCTCGCCGTAATGCAGCAAGGCTGCTTGCGCCGGCGGATGAGCTTCGATGAAAAACCGCGCCAGATAATTGAAAAATTGCTCGCCGACCAGGCGTTCGACGACCGGATATACCTCGCGCAAGGCTTGGGTCAGGCCCAGGCGAGTATTGTTGCGATATAGCGCCAAGCGTTTTTCGGCGGCGATTTCGCCGCCGACGATAGCCGCCGGCACCCGTTCGGCCAGGCCGAACGCGTAGTCCGCCATGTCTTGTTGCAAATCACGCAATGCATGCATCGTTGGTCTCCAATAACTCGTCGGCCTTGGCGGCCTCGTTTAGCAACACCGGCCAGGCCGGCAAATCCGCATCCCATTCGATCAAGGTCGGCCGCCGGCCGAAGCGTTGCAACACTTGCCGGAACAGTTGCCAGACCGGTGCCGCCACCGGCCCGGCGTGGGTGTCCAGCAGCAGGCTCGCGGTATCGATAGTACGCAACGCATGGCCGGCCAGATGCAATTCGCCTACCCGCTCGCCGTCCAACTCGGCCAGATAATCGGCCGCGTTCCAATGCAGGTTATGGCTGGACACGTACAGATTGTTGACGTCCAGCAGAATGCCGCAGCCGCTACGCCGGGCCAGTTCGTTCAAAAACCCGCTTTCGCTGTAGTCGGCTTCCCGGTATTGCAGATAGCCGGCCGGGTTTTCGATCAGCAGCGTCCGTCCCAGAAAATCCTGGACCCGGTTTAGCCGGTCGCACAGGTGGTGCAGTGTGGCTTCGGTATAAGGCAGCGGCAGCAAGTCGTTCAGATAGCGGCCGCCTTGCGAACTCCAACTCAAATGTTCCGAGACCAGACCGGGCTCGACGCGGCCGATCAAATGCTTGAGTTGGCGTAAATGCTCGCTGTCCAGCGGGTCTGTCGAACCCAGCGACAGACCGACGCCGTGTAGACTGATCGGCAACACGTCTCGCAAGGTTTCCAGGTAGCGCAGCGGCGGACCGCCGGCGCCGAAATAGTTTTCGCTGTGGACTTCCAGCCAGCCGACCGGCACCGGGCCGGCCAAGGCGTCGCCGTGATGGGCCGAACGCAGGCCGACTCCGGCGCAAGCCGGAATCGGCGCGGCGACCCGCCGCGAAAGTTGTGAGGATCGTGGCGTCGTCATCGCGGCGGCTTACATGCCGGGCATCTGGGTTTGGCCGCCGACGATGCGTTCGCAAGTGCCGGCCGGCACGGCGATGAAGGCGTCTTTTTGGCCGTCGCTGGTGGAATGGCCGGCGCAGGCGTTGGACAAGGTTTTGCAATCGTTCTTGCCGGCCTTGGCGACGCCGTAGCATTTCTCCATGTCCATCTTGTCTGCGGCCACCGCCGTGCTTTGCGCGCCGATCGCGGCCAAGGCTAACAACGAGGCGACAGCGCTGGTAATGATAGTGTTCGAGTTTTTCATGGTGGTATCTCCAATTAAGTGGTTTGGTTTGAGTGATGTCGGCGGCGCTCGCCGCGACGTATTAGGTATTACAAACGCCGTGCCAACTGGAGGTTGTCGAAAATAACCAAACGAATTCAATCTATTAGCGGATATTCGGCCGCAATCAACCGCCGCAACGACACCCATATGCCCGCCACTATTCGCGGCGGCCGCCAATAGTGGTGGGTTGGGGCGCGAGCCGGGCATCGAGAAAATGTGTTGGAGCGGCTTTAGCCGCGATTGACAGCCTTCCGACACCGGATTGGGCGCGGCATCCGGCGACTTTCATAGTAAAAGCCACCAGTTGTTTAGGCATTTCAATGGATTATCCGGCGGGTAAGCGTAACGGACGAAGGTCTGCCGCCGAATCGCAACCTACAATAGCTCGCGGAGCCGGCGAGCGCGGGCTATCAATTAAGCCGAACTCGATGGCGTGCGTCTTGGGCTGCCGGCGGCGCAAAAGACTCTATACTTTGGGCGAGCTCCGCTCGACGCTGTCGCCCCGATAAAAATTCTAAACGAGACGCCCCATGCCAAACATCAATAGCGGTATTGCCTTCGATACCATCAAAACCTTAGCTAAAAGTTACGGAAAAGCCACGCCGCAAATGGTCAGCACCAACTTCAACGCGATGCCGATTGCGGTCTTTAACAATAATTTACTGAAATACGATCCGCTGGAGAACGTCGCGCAGATTACTTCGGACAAAAAGGTGGTTTCCCTGTTGCGAGAAACCAATGCGGGGGTAAAAACGCCGATTCGGTTTCTAAAATGGGGTCAAAATTGTTGCACGGGCATGGAACTCGATCCGGGCGCGCGCGTTGTGATCAGCGGTCCGTTCTCGGGCTGTTCCTTTTTGATCGCGAAGGATATGCACAGCGGCCGGACCGTGATGCTGCATTCCAACGACAACACCAATCAAGGGGCGATGAATCGAGCCAACACCCTGGCGACTCAAATGGCCAGGGCCAATCAGTATCTGCAAGTGTTTCATAACGGTGTTCAGCCGCTGTACCACTGCAGCTACGAGGAAATGGGCATGGTGCCCAGTTGGATTATCGCGGTTGACGAACACGGCGATAGCCGCAGTTGGTTGATTTACTGCGTGAATTTGCTGGCGAGTCAACGGGGTGAAAGCGTGTTTCAATTGGGCGGGTGTTTCGTATTATGAAGTGCCACGGGCATCGACAGGCTTAATTTGGCGGGTCGGATTAAACCCTCGGCGTTCGCCGACTGAAAGCGGATTTGGCGAATTCTACTTTGTCGGATTTGTTCAAGACCGTCATGCCCGCCGGGAAGCGGGCATCCAATGTCATGGATGGTTGGCTTAAATCAGTCCATGACGTTTGGATTCGCTCCGCGCTCTAACCGGTCCGGCAATCCATGCCGGGATGACGATGTTGATTTCCTAATCCGACAAAGCGGAACTAATATAGCCCTGCCAAATTCGTAGGGTTCCGCCGCGCCGGCGCGGGTAGATTGGGTGCCGCAACGCAAGGGTCTCGATCGGTTTACCGGAGCGC
This sequence comes from Methylomonas koyamae, assembly GCF_001644025.1. GTDB lineage: Bacteria > Pseudomonadota > Gammaproteobacteria > Methylococcales > Methylomonadaceae > Methylomonas > Methylomonas koyamae_A. The sequence continues at coordinate 3,877 of NZ_LUUK01000224.1, read as the reverse complement.
GGCTGGCGGCATTGCCAGGTCGGCGGGTGGTTCATCGGTCCGGCGGGCGCTTAATATTGGCTCAACGTCCAGTATTCCGACAGTTGTTGAAACAACACCAGTAGCGCGCCGGTGCCGCCGAAGGCTTGCAGCAAGGGCCATTCGTACCAGGGCCGGAAGGCGCCCTCGCGCAGGGCGCGGGCGCTTTCGATCTCGGATTCGATCCGATCGATTTCCGCGCTCGTCGCGTTACCTGAGTGTCGCAATTCCCTTACCTTAAAGCTCCATTGCTCGATCGCTCGGCGCCGGGTGGTTCTGGCGCCGCGCTGCAACAGCCATTCCGCCGAAAACGCATAAATAAACATCAAGATAAACACCGCGCGCAGGCCCCAGGGCAAATTCCAGTCGTCGATGGCCGGATTGCGCGCCAGCACCATCAATCCAATCACCGCGACCGGCCCCCAGATCAACGGCTGCATGGCCTTGGTCAGCTCCTTGACCAACTGGATTTTCAACCATTCCGAAACGCAGGATTCGGCGACCGCGTTGGCTTGGGCATGCTCGATGGCCCGCCGGTTCCAGCCATCGCTCTGTTGGGTGAGATTGCCGATCAAGCGTTCGCACAGCCGCGCGTGCTCGACCACCCACATGGTCAGCATCACGGTGGACAGAACCGACAGCAGCAACAAGGCGGCATTCACCGCGACCACCGAGGTACCGCGCGCCGGAATATTAGGAAGTTGCCCGAAGCGCATCGTAATGCCGGCGACGACGATGAAGGCCAGACTATGAATCAAGACCCGGAGCAGGTTGCCGGGAATGCCGAGTTTGGTGTTATCCAGATAACCTAGATAGTGTTGCCAGAGCCGGGCGGTGGCTGCCGCCGGCGTGGCGAGTTTGCGCTGGATCGCGTCCGCGCCAAGTCGGATGCCGATCGCGCACGCGGAATTCATGACTAACAGGGTCAAGCCGACAAAGCTCAAGATGCTCAGGCCAAGGTATAGCTTAGTTTGCAGCGGCAGCGCCATCGGGGTTTGCGGCACGCAGGTTTGGGAATAGTAGTAAATCAACCACGCAAGCGTCGCGATCAGCAACAGATCTTTCACCAGCCAGTCGGAGAACGGCGGCACGCGTTGAGTCAACAGTCGCCGGAGCGTATCCCGGCCGCCGGGTTGGGTGGGATTTTCCGTCACCTCCCAACTACCGACAAACATCAGCTTGCATTCCTTGATCGACGCATCGGCATGGTTCGGCAAACCGAACGTTTCGGAAACGGTTACGCGCATTTGGGCTAGCCGGCGTTGTCCCCAGCAAAAAAAGGCCACAGCAACCAGGTAGGAAACCAAGCGCAGGCCCTCGGTCGGCCAGATGCTGGCGCCTTCCAGCCAGTAAAACGGTTCGGCCATCGGGCTGGCAAGATATTCGTTAAAAACCACAAAAATGCCCAGCGCCGATAACGCCACCGCCGTGGCGATGCAGGCCGTGAGTCCGCTGTCTAAAACCCGGCAAACGGCCGACAATGCCCATTTGCGAATTTGCCAACTGACCAGACAGGCCATGCAGATCAGGCTAAGGCTTAAAAACAGCAGGTTTTTGAATTCAAAACTGAAGCGGCTCGATTTGACGGCCGGTTGAATCCCTTGATCCGTTTGCTCCCAGTTCGGCCACATGCAGTGCTCGGGATTGGGCGAAAGGCCGCGCGAGTCATCGCAGCGCGGCACCGCCAACGGAATCGGCCGGCTACGGCCGATTTCGAACAGCGTGGGTATGATGGGCTTGATGTTAAGCGGTGGAGGAGTGACCGCCAGCTGCGTGGACAGGAACAGCGCGGTCTGATAATTGTCGCGAAACGGCGGGATGCTGCCTTGCCACTGGTCGTCAAGATATAGGCCGTAGGGCGCCGCTACCAACAAATTATGGGTTTGCAACCATTTGCTCGGATGATTGTAAATGGCGTCCAAATCGGTGGTAAAAAACAAGGTATGCGGGAAGTACTGGCGCAAGGCCTGTAAAATCATCAGCTTGTCGTAGACGTCCGATCCCAGAATGCCGATCGCGGCAATCCCGCCGTCGGGGCTGCTTTGGATCAGACACGCGTCCAGTTCGGCGATGTTGCCGGCCAGTCGCCGCAGATAGTCTTTTTGGCTTTGACCTTCGGGCGTTTCGATGTTGGCGTTTTCCGCGGGTTTGTCCTTGCCCGAGCCGGGCCCCTTGGCATCCGCGCTCTTATCGCCGGATTTCGGCAATTTGCCGTCCAGGCCGCGCATATAGCTGTAGCTATGCACGGTTTTCTGACCGCATTGGCTGCCGGGAGGCGTCGTTTTGGGTTTGGACGGCCAGGTTTTCACAAAGGTATCGCGCATCGCGCGGCCGTAGAAGGTATCCCACTCCGACAAGATGACGATATGCGCATTGGCGCTGATGCGCCGCAACGATAATTCGCTGACCAAGGCCTTCATCAACTCGTCATCGCTGGACGTGGTGCGCAGCAAGCGGATGCCTTTGTCGCTGAAAAGCTTTTCCAGACAATGCGCGTCCTTGTTTTTGCATAGACCGCTCAATTCGAAGTCGGCAGCAGTGGCCGCCGCCGCATAAAAACCGATGTCGAGTCTGCAATCGGCGGCATCGCCAAGTTTGGGCGATGTAGGGCAGAGAGTATGCACGAAGGACGGGTTTTCGATTTCCGCCAGCATCGTGCGCAAAGTCGCCGAACTGTTAGGGCCGATCACCCGATAGCTGACTTGGTCGTGTTCGGGGACGGCCAGTTTCAGCAAGTGGTTGATTTTGGCAAACGGGGTTTCGGTCAGGCTGGCTTCATCCAGCCATAGCACCAGGATCGGCGATTTCTCATTTCCGTCGCGCGGCAACCACCATTCGAACGGGACTTTTCTTTGCAAATCGTCTTGGTCCGGCTCGAAGGCGCCGATGTGCTGTTCGTCGCTCGGTATCCAGTCTTGATTCGCCAAGCCGGACAGCACGGCATAGCGGCGGCGCATGCGCTGCTCGGCTTCTTCGGGATAGGGTCCCCCAGGCAAGGTAACCGCCATCACCGTGATGGCCTGGTTCGAGTGTTTCAGCCCATCCGGCACGATGGCTTTCTTTTCCGGCAACGGCGGCGCGGTCGGCGACGGGCGAATTTCAACATTCGCGGGACGGCCGTCTACAAACAGCGCGAACGATTTCGCGTCGGCTAACGACTTGCCGGCCGCGTTGGCGGCATTTTCGACAGTGGAAAACGGATCTTGCCAAAGCCGGGCGTCGATATTCTGCAACGACGGATGGCTGGATTTCAGCGGGTCGGCCGAAGGCCGTTCGTCCTGATAGGGCAGGGAATGGCCGATCAACAAACTCGCCAACATGGTCATGATTAATGCGATCGGCAACGGCGATCCGTAGCCGCCGCTTTCGGGTTTTCTATCCTCCGCCATGGTCCGTATCCTGCAAATTAAACACTGCTGGCATGCTGGCGCAGTTTGGCGGCTTTTGGCAATAACGCATTTGTGCCGGTACAAACGTACTGGGTCGGCATGATCGATGCGATGCCAACTTCGCAAGCTTCAGAGCCTTGCGCACAAGTAAATTAGAGTCGCGCGCAAGCTTATTTGCCTTGCGGGCAAGGTTTTTTTCGTTGCGCGCAAGCCAAATATGCTTGTGGTTGGAGTTTAATGCCTTGCGCTCAAGGCTTTTAGGCTTACGCCCAGAGAAAATTGCCTTGCCCGCAAAGTCATATACCTTGCGGGCAAGGCTTGGAACCTTGCGAGTGGTGCGAATAAGCTTGCGAGGGTAGCGGCAAAGCTTGCGAGCCTTGCCTTTATCTATTCCGCTATGGGCTGGAGCTTGGTTGGTGTGCCGGAAGGCCGAGCCGGGCGGCTGACCTACTTATCTTGTTTAGCCGACA
>NZ_LUUK01000223.1 GCF_001644025.1 Methylomonas koyamae | reverse complement strand
AGTCGCCGAGCGCCAGTCGGATGCGTTCGGATTCGTCGCTGGTCTCGCCGGCCGGCATGCGTACGTGAAAGCCGCTACCGTCGCGTAGCTCGACGCCAACCGTTTTGCGGGCGGCGGTTTCGATCCGCAGCGGAATCCGCTCGCCCAAATACGGGACCGCCGCGCCGTCAGTATATAGCGCCGGTGCCCAAGCCGGCGCCGGCCGGGTTTTTTCGGCGACCCGTCGCAGCGCCGCGCGGATCCAATCCTGTTGCGCGGCGACGAAGGCTTGGATTTGTCGTTCGGGAACCTTGGGCGGAGCGACCACTTCCACCCGGCCCGGTTTGACGACAATGCGGGTGCGTTTGGCCCGGTTGCTGCGGCGCAGATGAAATTCGGTGGCGGCGGTCACAGCGGCGGCTCCATCATGCGGTCTTTCAGCTCGGTCCACAGGCTGATCCGGTCCGAGCCGCCGACGCGCTGGCCGGAGCCCTTGCTTTTAGCCAGCCACAAGCCGGTACCGTTAAAACTGTAGACCGGTTGCAGATCGCGGCGCTTGCTGGCCGGCAGGATGGCGGTTTTCAAGTTGTCCAAGACCAGCGGCTCCGCGCGCGGCGATTCGAAATAGGTGAGTACCATGTGCGCTTGATTCAACTCCAGTGCCTTGACGTAGGTGATTCTTAATTTGCTGTCGCTGACGCCCATTTCCACCAGCGTGAAATATTTGGCGATCGAGTAATCCTCGCAATCGCCGGCGCCCTTGACCAAAAACTCCGTCGGCGTGGCCCAATAATCGGTTTTGTGCCACAGCGCGATGTCGTCGACGAATTCGACGTTTTGATTGAAGAAGTCGTTGACCCGGCGCATTTTCTCATCTTCGGAAAGGTCGCGGCCGCTGGCGATCAGTTGCTGCCAGTCCAACAGCCGCTGCTTGGCCGGCGCGCCGTATTTTTTTTCGACCGCCGCTAGCATTTCCGGATCGAGGCCGAAATCCTGGGCCAAGGCCAGACACGCCAGCCAAAAAGCGGCGAATACCGCGCCGATCAGACCGCGCGGCGCCCGGATACTAACGGCTAGCACCGGCGAGACCCATCGCCTTCAAGGTTTGGTAGTCGGCTTCCGATTGAACGTTTTCGGCAAGAACGGCAATGTCCATTAGGGCCGCGATGTCTTGAACGGTCTGTACGAACACGTGTTTTTGCGCCGAGTCGCAGACCCCGTTGCCGAGGTCGCGGGCCAAACGGATGAAGTCCGGCCGCAGACGTTTGACGGTCTCGGCCGATAGCGATTGGGTTTCGAAGCGTTTGATCATGACCCGGCCGCCCAGGCTATGCACGTCGGCGATAAAATCCCGGTAGGCTTCGACATCCTTGGCGACCGCGTAAGCCGACAGGCTAAAGACCAGTTGCTTGGCGGCGATCGGGCTTTGCTTTAACAAAATTTCCAGCCAACGGCGAAATTCGCCGTTTCTGACGGTGCGGGTCGACAGGTTGACGGCGATGCTATGGGCAAGGTGGCCGTCGCGGATGTGGTGTACGACTTGTTCGATGATGCCCCGATCCAAGTCGACGATTTTGGCGAACTTCTCGGCAATCGAAATGAACGGGCCGATCGCGACCAGTTCGCCGTGACGGTCGTGGACTTGGATAAAGGCTTCTTCCATCAATAGCGCGCCGGTGGCGAACGCGGCGGTCTGGCCGATATACCACACGGAATAGTCGCAGCGGTCCACGCAATCGAACACCAAGCTCTTCCAGGCCGTGATGTCGCGGGCGATATTGTCGCCGGCCCGAATGAAATAACTGTTGGCGCCGATCAGCTGAGCTTGTTCGTGGGCTTCGTGGGCGGCTTCCAACAGCGATTCGGCGCTGCCGACCGGGTTCAGGCGAGCGACGCCGATGTGGACCAAGTCGGGTTTACGGTACTGTTCCCCCAATTGCGCGATATCGACGGCCAAGCTTCTTAACAAATCTTCGACGATGCCTTGGTCGGCGGTTTCGATCAATAGCGCGAATTCGGCGCCGTAGAACCGGTAAGGCTTGACCGGATGGGCCGCGCTATCCGCAGTGTGTTGCAGCAGTTTGGCGAAGCGGCTCAGCAGATCGTCGATGGCCGCGCTGTCGTGTTCCTTGACCAATTCGGACAGACTGTCCAGGCGGATCAAGGCGACGTGGGCGTCGCCGTGCTCGGCGAACAGCGGTTTCAAGTCGGTTTCGAACACCGATTTTTTATACAAACCGGTCAAATCGTCGCGCAACAGGCTGGCGCCCATTCGGTCCAGCTTGGTTTGCAGCGAGGCGATCGCGGTTTTGATTTTTTGCGACATCGTATTCATCGACGCGGCGACATTGCGGACCTCGCGGGTCCAAGGCAGCGCGTGTATCGTTTCGTAATGGCCTTCACTGATCCGGTGCGCCAGCCAGTCGATCTTGTTCAACGGCGCCAGCGTCATCCGCAACACAAACACCAGCAGACTGATCGAAACCAGGAAGGCGGCCAACGAATAGTAAAACGCCGATTTGGCTTGCTCGTAAAGTTTCAGATAGGCGAAGCCGGGATTGACGGTCACGTAGACGACGCCGGCCAGATTCCAGCCGGTACTGATCTCGGCTTCGGCGGTGGCGGAGGTCATCGGCAGCCGGTCGATGAACCAATCGGGCACGCCCTCCACGCGCTTTTCGCTGATCAGTTCGACCAGTTCGCGGTTTTCGGCGTCCACGATGCGAATCTCCTTGTAATAGCCCATGTCGAAAATCGCGCTGGCCATCGACTGGATGACTTGATCGTCCGGGTTGGTCATGTACGGGCTCAGCGATAAGCCCAGCGAGGTCGCGGTATCCTGGGCATGGCTTTTCGACTCGCCTTCCAGATAATCCTTGATGTTGCCGACGCTCAGCGCGAAGTTGACGCTGAATATCATCAAAAACAGCGCCGAGATCAGGATTAACAATTGTTTGGATAAAGACATGGGAGGGTTTCCTAGGTGTCCTGATTGATCATGTGCGTGGCCAGATTTTGCAAGGCCGCGCGGATATTGTCCCGGAGTCTGGGGTCCATCGCGATTTCGTCCAGTGCCTTGTTCATGCACAGCATCCACTGGTCGCGCTCGGACTCGCCGATTCGAAACGGCAGATGCCTGGCTCTGAGCATCGGATGACCGAACTCCTGCATGAAAAGATCCGGGCCGCCCAGCCAGCCGGAGAAAAACTTGAACAATTTGTCCTTGGCCGACGCCAGATTGTCGGCGTGCATCGCCCGTATGCCTTGGGCTTCGGGCAGAATGTCCATGTAGAAATAAAAACGGTCGACCAGACTGCGCAGCGCCGCTTCGCCGCCGGCCAGTTCGTAGGGGGTGGTGCTTGTCATCACCTTTTAGCCTCTAGTTTGCAAATTGTTTAGGTATACTAGCAGACGGCGCTGCCGATGCCGGGAAACTCCGGCGCGATTAAACGGTCACAGCGACACTTGTTCAACTCAAGAGGATAACCAATCATGCGTTTAAACACTGCAACCGTTCGTTCGGAATCTCGCATTCTGACGACCAATAAAGTTTTGAAGAATACCTATTTGTTGTTGTCGATGACCTTATTGTTCAGCGCCGGCACCGCCGCGTTGGCGATGATGCTGAATCTGCCGCATCCCGGCCTGATCGTGACGATGGTCGGCTATTTCGGCTTGTTGTTCCTGACCACCCGGTTCAGCAATAGCGCGCTGGGCTTGGTATTCGTGTTCGCGTTGACCGGCTTCATGGGCATGACGCTGGGACCGATTTTAAACATGTACATCCAGGCCTACAGCAACGGTCATCAATTGGTCTTGACCGCGTTGGGCGGTACCGGAGTGATCTTTTTGGGCTTGTCGGCTTACGCGCTGATCAGCCGCAAGGATTTCAGCTTCATCGCCGGTTTTTTAATGGTTGGCATCATGGTGGCCTTCCTGGCCGGTCTGGCGGCGGTCTTGTTCTCGATTCCGGCCTTGTCCTTGGCGGTATCGGCAATGTTCATCCTGTTGATGTCGGCGATGATCCTGTACCAAACCAGTGAAATCATCCACGGCGGCGAGACCAATTATATTCTGGCCACCGTGTCCTTGTACGTTTCGATTTACAACTTGTTTACCAGCTTGTTGCAATTGCTGGGCGTGTTCGGCGGCGAGGATTAATCGCTGATTGCTACCTAAAATAGGGCGGCTCCGGTCCGCCCAGTCCCCCAAAAGCCCCACTGACTTCGTGGGGCTTTTTTTGGCAAAAATTTCGCGGCGTGGAAACGGCTTCAATAGCACTGGAACGCGTTCCGAATCGGTATCGTCAAACGCAAACTCGGCCCTATTGACCACGGGTAGTCCGTTCGGGCCGAGCTCGTCGAAACCCGCTGGCGAGCCCTTCGACAGGCACAGGGCGAACGGTAACTAAGGGCCGTTATAATAGGCGCGGCACTCGACTCGACCGACAGCTACGCATTCCCGCCGCTCCGATGCCCCGACGCAAATTCGACCCTTTGCAACGGCTTTAACCGTGATGGCTGATATTCCGGCACGGCAGGCCGTTCTCCCTTCCTTTGTCTAGCCTTGACGCTGGCGCGCCGACGCGGCAATAATCCGGGCCGTTTTGGAACAATCATCCGACGGTTATGGAACAACTCACCGACCTAAAAGCCATCCTCCACTCCAAGCGCGCCAACATCTACTACCTGGAAAAATGCCGGGTGATGCAAAAGGACGGCCGCGTGCTGTACCTGACCGAAGCCAAGGACGAAAACCTGTATTGGAACATCCCCATCGCCAATACCACGGTGATTCTGCTCGGCACCGGCACCTCGATTACCCAGGCAGCGATGCGGATGCTGGCCAGCGCCGGCGTGCTGGTGGGATTTTGCGGCGGCGGAGGCACGCCCTTGTTTAGCGGCTGCGAAATCGAATGGCTCACCCCGCAAAGCGAATACCGCCCCACCGAATACATCCAGGGCTGGCTGAAATTCTGGTTCGACGACGCGCAACGTCTGACAGTCGCCAAGGCTTTTCAACAAGCCCGCGTCGATTACATTCGTAAGGTATGGAGCAAGGACCGCGAACTGCAGGCTGAAGGTATCTTCGCTGACGACAGCGCCATAGCTGCCGCGCTGGACAATTACGCCGGCAAGCTCGGCAGCGCCGAAAAAACCGGCGACCTGCTGCAACGCGAAGCGCTATTGACCAAACAGCTCTACCGTTACGCCGCCAAGGCCACCCAACACGGCGATTTCAGCCGCGACCACGACGCCACCGACCTTGCCAACGGTTTCCTTAACCACGGCAATTACCTGGCCTACGGCCTGGCCGCCACCACCTTATGGGTACTGGGCATCCCGCACGGTTTCGCGGTCATGCACGGCAAAACCCGGCGCGGCGCGCTGGTGTTCGACGTTGCCGACCTGGTCAAGGACGCCATCGTCCTGCCCTGGGCTTTCGTCTGCGCCAAGGAAAAAATGAGCGAACAGGAATTCCGCCAGCAAATCCTGCAAAAATTCACCGACCACAAAGCGCTGGATTTTATGTTCGAGCAAGTCAAGCGAGCCGCCATACAACAAACCGACGACGTGAACAATGCCGTTCGTGGTGAGCCTGTCGA
>NZ_LUUK01000222.1 GCF_001644025.1 Methylomonas koyamae | reverse complement strand
GGCGGCATCGACCGGCGCGCCCAGCAGAGCGGCCATCACCCGGTCTACGTCTTGAACTTGCAGGCCGTTTGCGGCCAGGATGGAGTCGGTAACTTGATCGAGTAGGGACATGAATGAGTTAAAGTTTATAGGTTCCGGCGGCCGGGCTGCTCAGATGACGAAAAAAGAAGCAATATAACCGACCGCGACCACGACCACCAGCAACGCGGCTTTATGAGTCAGCGTCAACGATTGCCAATACAACTCGTATTCGGTTTTCCGGCGAACCCAGCATTCGCTCAGCCACAGTTTGAACGTCAGCCAAATCCTCGGCATGATTTTCCACAAACGGTACAAGGCGTAACCGATCATGGACATCAAAATGTAAAAAGTCACGACTTGACTGCCGTGACGACCGGTATCGAACAGAAACTCGACCACCTCGCCGATATTCAGGATGTGAAACGCCACCTCGACCGCTTCTTCGATACCCAGTTCTATCCATTCGAACGCGCCGTGCAGTAATTCGAACAACAAATGAAACAACTCGCCCAACAACTCCAGCGTGATGTCGTACATGACGATCGCCAGCACGATGAAACCGACGATGATTAAGTCGAGATGTCTTCTAAGCATTGATTCAGTTCCTGTCCGCCGCCGATGCGACCGTTTCCGGCACCTGCCAATCCACCCGCCACTGGCCTCGCCCGGCCGCCAGCACGCCATCCAGCCAAGGCAACAATTCCTCGGCCTGCCGATCGAGTTGCCAGGGCGGATTAAAGAAGACCATTCCGGCCCCGGTCATCCCTCTGCCCGCCGTATCGGCTGCGACACAATGCTCGATGCGCAATTGCTTGGGAATGCCGGTCGCGACCAAAAGCCGCATAAAGCGCTCGGTTGCGTCTCTATCGATCACCGGATACCAAAGCGCGTAAACGCCGCCGGCAAACCGGTGGTAAGCGGCCGCCAGCGCTTGAACCACGGCTTGATATTCGCTCTTCAGTTCGTAACTCGGATCGATCAGAATCAGGGCGCGCTTCTGAATCGGCGGCAATTTTTTGCCCAACATTCGCAAACCGTCTTCTTTTGCCACCGTCACCTGATTGTCTCCGGCATATAGTTGTTGTAAGACCTGAAAGTCGCTGGTATGCAATTCCGACAATGATAACCGATCTTGCGACCTGACCAAGCGTCTTACCAGCTGCGGCGAGCCGGGATAGCGCGCCAGACGGTTTCCGGTATTTTCGGCCCTGACCGCCGCCAAATAATCGCGCAGCAAGGGTAACGGTTGTTTTTCGTCCCAAAGTCGGGCGATGCCCTCGCGGTATTCACCGGTTTTCTGGGCAAACTCCGATTTAAGCGCATATTTGCCGGCCCCGGCGTGCGTGTCGATGTACACGAAGGGCTTGACCTTTTGCTTGAGCGCGGCGATCGCCAGACTAAGCAAACTGTGCTTTAAAACATCCGCGAAATTGCCGGCGTGAAACCCGTGGCGATAGCTGAGCATGCGCTAACCTAAAAAGAGAACGGGAAGGGACTCCGGCAAACTGCAACCATCGCCTATCCCAATTTGGAACGAAACATGAAATACACCGCGCCCAGCAGACACAGACCGGCCCAGAGATAATCGAGTTTCAGCGGTTCTTTCAGGTAATAAACGGAGAACGGCACGAACACGCTCAACGCGATCACTTCCTGAACGATTTTCAACTGGCCGACGCTCAAGACGGTGTAGCCGATGCGATTGGCCGGCACCTGAAACAAATACTCGAACAGCGCGACGCCCCAACTGACCAGGGCCGCCAGCAACCAATGCCGACCGTTCAACTCCTTCAAATGGGCGTACCAGGCGAAAGTCATGAATACATTGCTGCAAACCAGCAACCCGGCGGACGTTAAAATCGCGTTCATGCGCTTAGCGGCTGCTCCGCGGCCAAGCGCCGCTGTTTGAATTGCTGGATTCCGGCAATGCGCAGCTGCCGGATGGCCGCGCCGATTTGCGGGCCGGATACGCCGTTTTGAGTAGCCGACGTCGTATCGACCGCCATCGCGGCGGCGGCGGCCTCGCGCAGATAGGCGGCTTGGGGATAGTCGCGCTGTTCGAAACCGGTTCGGCCGCGCGCGTCGGCTTCGCAAGCCAGAATAAAATCCTCCAGGCAGCTGTCCGGCTTGAACGCGCCGATCGCCTGCAACATGTCGACCAGCGTGTCGGGCCGCAACTCCAAGACTCTGTGGCAGTGGGTATGGTAAGCCATGACGTGGGCCGCCAGCGTTTTATGGACCTTAGGCACCCGCAAACGTTCGCAAAAACGCTCCAGCACCGGCAAACCTTTTTGTTCGTGGCCGTGATGGCTAGGCCAGAAATGGCTGGGCGTCAGCGCCTTACCCAAATCGTGCAGCAAGGCCGCCAAACGAACCTCGGCGCTGGCGGACAATTTAGCCGCTTGTTCCAACACCATCAGAGCATGGATGCCGGTATCGATTTCCGGATGATGTTTTTCCGGCTGAGGCACGCCAAACAAAGCGTCGATTTCCGGAAAAATCGCCTTCAATGCGCCGCAATCGCGCAACACTTGAAAAAACGCCGCCGGACGCGGTTCCACTAAAGCCTTGGACAATTCCGCCCAAACCCGCTCGGCTACCAAATAATCGGCCTCGCCGGCCGCGACCATGTCCGCCATCAAGGCCATCGTCTCGTCGGCCACGACAAAACCCAAGTGAGCGTAACGTGCCGAGAACCGCGCCACCCGCAGAATCCGCACCGGATCTTCGCAAAACGCCGGCGAAACGTGCCGCAACAAACGATTTTGCAAGTCGCGTTGGCCGTTGTAGGGATCGATCAACCGGCCGTCGGCGTCGAGCGCCATCGCATTGACCGTCAAATCGCGGCGTAATAAATCTTCGTCCAGCGTCACTTCGGGCGAAGCGTCGACGGCAAATCCTTTATACCCCGGCGCGGTTTTGCGCTCGGTACGAGCCAAGGCGTATTCCTCGTGAGTTTCGGGATGCAAAAACACCGGAAAATCCTTGCCGACCGGTCGAAATCCTCGCGACAACATGGCCTCGGCGGTTTCGCCAACCACCAGCCAATCGCGCTCCGTCACCGGAAGATCCAGCAAACGATCACGCACCGCGCCGCCGACCAGATAGGTTTTCATGCACTTGAAACTCACCGCTTAATGACCAGTGCAACAGTATAAAGGACTCCCGCCGAGAGCGCCTGGCTTATTCCACCGCAAACACCCCGGCGCCGGGAACTTACGCGGGGTAGCGCGCTCGAAAAGCCCGCTACCCGAGGACGATTTGCGTCAGTTGCGGAATAAAACGCTTCATCGTATACTTCGGGCAGCTTTCTTGATCAAGCTAGCACACTACAACAAAGCCTCTGGAGGGTATACAAATGAAATGGGAAACACCTGCTTACAATGACATGCGTTTCGGCTTCGAAGTCACCATGTACATCTACAACCGTTAATCGCAACGGTTGTTCCTAAAAAGGGGCAATTTTCCTGCCCCTTTTTTTTGCCTGGCGTTTTTGAATCCCGTATCATGCGGCGCTCTTTCATTCACGCGAATCACTCATGAAAATCAGAGTTCTCGGCGCCGGCGCCGGCGGCGGTTTCCCGCAATGGAATTGCAATTGCGACAATTGCGGCCGTTACCGCAGAGGCGAATTCAACGGCAAGGCCCGCACCCAATCGTCGATTGCCGTCAGCAGCGACGGACGCAACTGGTTGCTGTTCAACACCTCGCCTGATATTCGGGCCCAACTGGAAGCCTTTCCGGCCATCCAGCCCAAAACCGGCATCCGCGACACCGGCATCAAGGCCGTTTTGTTGATCGACAGTCAAATCGACCACACCACCGGCATGCTGATGCTGCGCGAAGGCAAGCCTTTGGAAGTGTATTGCACCGAGATGGTCACGCAAGATCTGACCAGCGGTTTCCCGCTGTTCACGATGCTGAAAGACTATTGCACGGTCAACCATCATCCGATTGCCTGCGACGAAACGCCGTTCGAGATTCCCGGCATAGACGACATTCGCATTTACGCCCATGCCTTGAAGAGCAAAGCACCGCCGTATTCGCCGCACCGCCACGATCCGCATGACGGCGACAACATCGGCGTCGTCGTCGAACAAATTTCCACCGGCAAGAAGCTGTATTACGCACCGGGCCTCGGCGAAATCGAACCGCAGGTCATGGCGGCGATGCAAAACGTCGATTGCCTGATGGTAGACGGCACTTTCTGGACCGACGATGAAATGGTGGTGCGCAACATCAGCCACAAACACGCCCGCGAAATCGGCCACTTGCCGCAATCCGGTCCCGGCGGAATGATCGATGTGTTGAACGGCGTACCGAACGCCCGCAAGATTTTGATACATATCAATAACACCAACCCGATTCTCGACGAAGATTCGCCGGAGCGTAAAACCCTGGATGCCAACGGCATCGAAGTGGCTTACGACGGACTGGAAATTGACTTATAACCAAGGTGTTACATGACTGCAGATAATCAACCCTGGAGCCGCGACGAATTCGAAGCCAAACTGCGCGGCATGGAAAAGTTCTACCACATTCATCATCCGATGCACACGCTGATGAATGAAGGCAAGCTGACCAAACAGCAATTGCAAGGCTGGGTCGCCAACCGCTTTTATTACCAGGTGATGATCCCGATCAAGGACGCCAACATCATGGCCAATTGCCCGGACCGCGAAACCCGCGCCAAATGGGTACAGCGCATTCTGGACCACGACGGCCATCCCGGCGACCCAGGCGGCATCGAGGCCTGGATACGTTTAGGCATCGCAGTCGGCTTGACTCGGGAAGAGATTACTTCGCTGGAACACGTGCTGCCCGGCGTGCGCTTCGCGGTCGATGCCTACGTGAATTTCGCCCGCCGCGCCGAATGGCACGAAGCCGCCAGTTCCTCCCTGACGGAACTATTCGCCCCGAAAATTCATCAACAGCGCCTGGACAATTGGCCGGACGTATATCCTTGGGTCGAACAAGAGGGTTACACTTACTTCCGCAAGCGCCTGACCGAAGCCCGCCGCGATGTCGAGCATGGACTGGAATTGACGCTGGACTGGTACAAAACCCGCGAACAGCAAGAACGCATGGTGCAAATTCTGAAATTTAAACTGGATGTATTGTGGAGCATGGCCGATGCGATGTATCTGGCTTATGTCGCCGACATGCCGCCGTATTTCAATATCGAGCAATAATGCAAACAGCATTGCAGCAGCACCTCACCGCCGAAGACTACCTAGCCTGGGAGGAAACCCAAGTCGAGAAGCATGAATTCGTGGCGGGAGAAGTGTTTGCGATGGTTGGAGCGCGGCAGGACCATGTGGTCGTCTGCGGCAATATCTTTGCAGGCTTGAAGCAACGCTTGCGCGGCACGCCTTGCCGGCCTTATGTCGCAGACCTGAAACTACGGGTTGATGCTGCCGACGCCTTTTTCTACCCCGATGTGATGGTATCCTGCCATCCCGGCGACTTGAGCAACCAGCAATTTATTTCTAACCCATCGCTGGTCGTAGAAGTGCTGTCGGACTCTACCGCCGCTTACGACCGCGGCGGCAAATTCGCCGTCTACCGTAAGCTCGATTCGCTGAAGGAATATTTGATTGTCGACATCGAAGCCCGCCGGGTCGAATGCTTCCGCCGCGCCGCCGACAACGACTGGCTGTTGCACGATTATGTCGGCGACGTCGATTGCCAACTGCGCAGCCTCGGGATTCGCATACCGACGAGCGAAATTTTTGAAGATATTGCTTAGGAGGCAATCATGCGCTGGCAAGACGTACTCGCAGATCCATCGCTACAAAATTTGCCTTATAAAATCGAATTGAACGAAAAGGGGGTCATCGAAATGTCACCCGCATCATTCAGTCATAGCCGGTTGCAAGCCAAAATCGCCGTGCAATTATCGCTACAATTGGGTGGCGAGGTATTTACCGAATTGGCGATCCAAACCAGCCAAGGCGTCCGGGTTCCCGATGTCGCCTGGGGATCGGAAAGCTATACCCTGATGCATCAAGCCGAATTGTGGGCGTCTTCCGCCCCCGAACTGTGCATCGAAATCCTGTCGCCCTCAAACACCGCTAAAGACATGCTGGAACGGGTCGAGCTATTCCTGCAAGCGGGTGCCATCGAAGTCTGGTTGGTCGAAGAAAACGGCACCGTCAGCCAGTACGACAGCACCGGCCAGATCACGACATCCCGATTTGCGGCCAATTTAACATCATTGCTTTGCCAGCCATTGACATTAACCCATGACCCTTAACCCCGACCAAATCTTGCAATTCTCGCCGCTGCACCGCCTGCAATGGGAAGAAGCCCAACAAAAATACGTGATTCTGTACCCCGAAGGCATGGTCGAACTCAACCAAAGCTCGGCGGAAATCCTCAAGCTGTGCGACGGCGTCCATAATCCGGCGCAAATTGTCGCAGAGCTGGAAGCCAAATTCGCTACCTCCGGGCTAACCAACGACATCCACAATTTCCTGGACATCGCGCTGCAAAATGGCTGGATCAAACAAGGCTAATATCACCCCGCCGCGCTGGCTGCTGGCGGAACTGAGCTACAAATGTCCGCTGCAATGTCCGTATTGCTCGAATCCGCTGGATTACGCCAAATATCCGGACGAGCTGAGCACCGACGACTGGAAGCGGGTGCTCAGCCAAGCCCGTAAAATGGGCGCGGTGCAACTGGGTTTTTCCGGCGGCGAGCCGCTCACCCGCCAAGACTTGGTGGAACTGGTAGGCCACGCCCGCGAGCTGGGTTATTACTCCAATCTGATCACCTCCGGCTACGGCCTGACCGAACAGAAAATCGTCGACTTGAAGCAGGCCGGCCTAGACCATATCCAAATCAGCATACAGGCCAGCACTCAAGAGCTCAACGACCACATCGCCGGTACCGCGACCTACGAGCATAAACAGGAAGTCGCCCGCCTGATCAAGAAACACGGTTACCCAATGGTGTTGTGCGTGGTCATCCACCGCGAAAACATTCATCAGATGCCACAGATTCTGGAAATGGCCGAAAACCTGGGCGCCGATTATCTGGAACTGGCCAACACCCAATACTACGGCTGGGCCCATATCAATCGCGACGCGTTGCTGCCGACCAAGGAACAATTCGAGGAAGCCGAGAAAATCGCCCAGGCTTACAAGGAAAAAGTCGCCGGCAAAATGAAGATCTATTACGTCGTGCCGGATTTTTACGAAGACCGCCCGAAAGCCTGCATGAACGGCTGGGGCACCACCTTTTTGACCATCGCCCCGGACGGCACCGCGCTGCCTTGCCATTCCGCCCGCGAACTGCCCGGCCTGGACTGTCCCAACGTCAAGGATTACAGCATCGAGCAGATCTGGAACGAGTCGAAAACCTTCAATTTCTTCCGCGGCACCGAGTGGATGCAGGAGCCTTGCCGCAGTTGCGACGAAAAAGGCAAGGACTTCGGCGGTTGCCGCTGTCAGGCTTTCCAGTTCAACGGCGACATGTACAGCACCGACCCGGTCTGCGGCAAATCGCCGGAACGCCATCGCATCGATGCGGCGATCGCCTCGGCACGAGAACTGACCTTATCCGGCGATGAAAAACCGCTGGTGTTCCGCAACAGTAAAAACTCGAAAAACCTGTTCGGTTAATCCGTCAATCGCCGGCGCTCAGCGTCGGCTGCTATGCGAGTTTTTGTAACGCTCTATGCCTTCCAGAATTTCATTTCTGGCGTCCTCAACGCCGCCCCAACCTTCCACCCTGACCCATTTGCCGTCTTCCAGGTCCTTGTAATGCTGGAAAAAATGGGTGATTTTCGCCAGCTTGTCCGGCTGCAAGTCCCGGTAGTCGGTCACGTGATTGTAAAACGGCGTTAGCTGCGGCATCGGCACCGCCAACAGCTTCGGATCGGGTCCGGCCTCGTCCACCATCTTCAATATCCCGACCGGCCGGCAGTGGATCACGCAGCCGCTCAGCAGCGGCGCGGGGGTGATAATCATCACATCGACCGGATCGCCGTCCTCGGACAAGGTTTGCGGAATGTAGCCGTAATTGCAGGGATATTGCATCGCGGTACCCATGAAGCGGTCCACCGTCAACGCACCGGTGTGTTTATCCACTTCGTATTTAACCGGATCGCTGAAAGCCGGAATTTCGACCACTACATTCATTTCGAACGGTACGTTGCCGCCGGCGGCGACTTGCATAAACGACATCAAATCCTCTTTGAGCACGTGGGAAAGGCTGTCATTATAGTCGCTGTTCCCCAGTCTTCAGGATAAACAGGTGATAGGCAGTCTGGAAAAAATGCGCGGCGCGCTGGCCAATCCGGTGCAATACAGCTTGCCGGTCGGCGAGCAACAACTCCCGTTAAACCCGCTGATCGGCAAAACTTTGACGCTACGTCATACCGGAAAAATCTTTTGCGTGCATTGCGGCAATAAGACCAAGAAAAGTTTTAACCAAGGCTATTGCTACCCTTGTTTCATAAAGCTAGCACAATGCGATATGTGCATCGTCAAACCGGAAACCTGCCATTACGCCGCCGGCACTTGCCGGGAACCGAGCTGGGGCGAAGAGTTTTGCTTCCAACCGCACATCGTCTACCTGGCCAATTCGTCCGGCATCAAGGTGGGCATCACCCGCCGATCGCAAATTCCGACTCGCTGGATAGACCAGGGCGCCGTACAAGCCATTCCAGTATTCGAAGTCGCCTCCCGCCACTTGTCCGGGCTGATCGAAATCGCGCTGGCCGAACACGTCAGCGACAAGACCAGTTGGCAGCAAATGCTGAAAAACAACACCGTCGAACTGGACCTGCCGGCCTTGCGCGACCAACTGCTGGATAAATGCCAAGCCGAACTGGCCGCCATTAACGAACGTTTCGCCGAGCAGCCGCCGACGCTGCTGTCCGACGCCGAAGCGGTTCGCTTGGAATATCCAGTGCTGGAATACCCGACCAAGGTCAAATCCTTCAATATGGACAAAGACCCGAGCGTGGCCGGTACCTTGCTCGGCATCAAAGGCCAATACCTGATTTTCGACAACGGCGTCATCAACATCCGCAAATACGCCGGCTACGAAATCGAAGCCGAAACCTGAGTCTCAAAACGGCAGGTCCCAGCCCGGCGACCCATGCCGTTATTAACCCGGCCCTTAAATACCGTTCATATCTTCGAAATACCCGTGTTTAATAGAGTCGGATAATCAGTTAAACCAGTTCGCCCTTCCACCGCACTCCGGACCAACGGTTAACGTTACCGCATCGTCCCGGCGACAACCGGCAAGTTGCGGCCCGCCGGCTCGGCGGTTTACACTGCGGCCGTTAGCCGCGCCGCCGTCCGGGCGCGATTTTTGTTCGCCACGCTCAAGGATCTTGCATGACAGCGTTAAACCCCGACACCCTCACCGAACTGGCCGAGCAAGTGGAAACCCAGCTCGCCGCATTGCGCCTTGCCGGCAGCGCAGCCGGATTGGCCCGAACCAAAGAAGCCGAACCGTCCGACCGTCCCGACGACGCCGAACAACGCGCCGTAGTCGAACAAGCCGCCGGCGAAAGCTTTGGCGTATTCTGGGAAAAGTTTCGCGGCAAGCTGCGCGACGATCTGTGCCTGGAAGGCGGCTATCTGCACGGCCAATGGCAAAAATGGCAAGACCTCAGCGCCAAGGACGCCGTGGAACGCAGTTACTTCTGGCTGGCCGCGCTGGGCATTGCCGGCTCGGCATTGAATCCGGCGGCGGTGGCGATTTCGGTGATCGTGCTCAACACCCTGACCAGCATCGGCATCAAAGCCATTTGCGACGATTGCGGCAACGCGGATTGATTCGCCCCACTAACATGCAGCGGTTGGCGGCGATTAGATCGCGGTTCGAGGCGGCGCGCCCTTCGACGAGCTCAGGGCGAACGGTTATTGAAGGCCGTTTGATGGTTCAGCGCGCTGTTCGCGGCCGGCACAACGAAGCGCTTGCAGCGCGTCTGCCCCGCCGCACACGGGAAACTTGTCAATCCGCTTCCGGCGGCAACAACCCGCTCGCGGCTAGCTCGGCAATCCGTTCGTGATGAGCCCCGCAATCCATTCGCGGCTAGCCCGGCAATCCACTCGCGACGAGCCCACAATCCATTCGCGGCTAGCCCGGCAACCCACTCGCGACGAGCCCGGCAATCCGTTCGCGGCGAGCTCGCCAATCCGTTCGTGGTGAGCCTGTCGAACCACGAACCGCTCGACGCCAATGACCGACAGACACCACCCAACCGCCACATTTAACTTAACCCAACCGCCCAGGACGCCGCGATGAGTTTGGAACTAAACCTGCGTTTCCCCAAGCCCGACCAGGTCATCGTGCGCCTGGGCGACAACGAAACCGAAGCCCTGCCGTTTAGCAACCCGATCACGGCCAAGGACCGCGACGACTTGCGCTGGTACGTGGAAGTCTACGCCGCCCACGCCCTCGGCGATCCGGACGACCAGGAAGCCCAGCGCATCAAAAACCGCTTGCCGCTACTGGGCAAGGCCTTATTCGACGCGGTATTCGGCCAACGCGAAGCCCAACGCCTGTTCAACGAGTTTCAGGATGCGCGCGGCGCCACCCTACTGCTGACCGTCGGCGCCGACCACCCGGCCATCCTCGGCCTACCCTGGGAACTGCTGCACGACTCCAGCGCGCCGGACGGCACGTTTCTGTACCACGAAACCCTCAGCATCCGCCGCCGCTATGCCGGCGCCGCCAAGGGCCGCCCACCCCACAAAATCCACACCAAGGACCAACTGCATTTGCTGATGGTGATCAGCCGGCCGCAAGGCGCCGGCTTTATCGACCCGCGCGCCGACGCCGAAGCGGTGTTGGATGCCATCGATCAACATGCGCCGGGCCGGATTAGCGTGGAGTTTCTGCGTCCGGCCACATTGGATGCCTTGCTGGAGCGCCTGGAAGACGACCGGCGGCCGGCCATCGACATCCTGCATTTCGACGGCCACGGCGTATTCGATAAAAGCGGCGGCATCCTGAATAAGGCCAAAACCGCCGGCGGCGGGCACGGCCCGTTCAAAGAAGGCGAAGCCGGCGGCGCGCCCAACACCGGTTATTTATTGTTCGAAGACAACGACGGCCATTCGGCGCTGCTGTCGGCGGCGCTACTGGGGCAAAACCTGCATCGCCAACCGATCGGCCTGGTGATCCTGTCCGCCTGCCAATCGGCCGCTCACGGCGACGGCGACGAGCCGCTGGGCAGCGTCGCCGCCCGGCTGACCGCCGCCGGTATCCCGGCGGTATTGGCGATGAGCCATTCGGTGCTGGTGCCGACCACCCAGGCCTTATTCGGCGAGTTCTACCAACACCTGGCAAAAGGCCGCGGCCTGGGCGCCGCCTTGGACAAGGCCAGACGCTATCTGGACAACCACCCGGAAAAATACCGACTGCAACTCGGCGAACACAACATCCCGCTGAACTTACACGACTGGTTCATTCCCACCCTCTACCACGCCGGCGCCGACAGCCCGCTGCTGAGCGCCGCGCCGGCCGCGGCGGCGGCGGAAATACCGAACGACTTACCGGCCCGGCCGGAAGCCGGCTTCTTCGGCCGCCGCCGCGAACTGTGGCAAATCGAACGCGGCTTCGCCGGCCAGGCCCGCCGCATCAGCATTAGCGGTTTCGGCGGCCAGGGCAAAACCGCGCTGGCCTTGGAAGCCGGCCGCTGGCTGTTGCGCACCGGCTTGTTCCGGCGCGCCGTGTTCGTCAATTACGCAGAAACCGCCAGCCGCGACCCGGTCGCCGTCGCGGTGGCGGCCTTGGCGGTGGTATTGCAACACAGCCTAAGCGATGCCGACGCCGCCACCGAGGCTCTGCGCAACGCGCCGCCCTGTTTAATCATTTTGGATAATCTGGAAAGCCTGGAGCCCGACGCGTTAAAAGCGCTGCTGGACGCCGCGCAGGCCTGGTCGGAAGCCGGCAAGAGCCGGCTGTTGCTGACCAGCCGCCGCCCGGACTTCAATCATCCGGGCTACCTCGGCCAGGGCAGCTTAAAGCACATCGCCATCGCGCTCGGCGGCCTGGGCAGCCGGGCCGAACCGGACGACGCGCTGCAATGGCACGCCCAACTCAACCGGCTGCCGCCGGCGCCCAGCCAGCCGCCGCCGACCCGCAACGCACTGGTGGAACTGTTTGCGCTGGTGGATTTTCACCCGCTATCGATCCGGGTACTCAGCGCGCAATTAAAAACCCGCCGCATCGCCGAATTGGGCGGCCGGCTGGAGCAACTGCTGAATCAAACCAACCCCGCCGGGCTGGATCAAGACCACCCGGCCGCGCTGGTAGCCTCGCTGCAATTGTCGCTGGAAAAACTCGATGCCGCCGCCCGCGCGCTGCTGCCCCGGCTGGGGGTGTTTCAGGGCGGCGCGTTCGAAGACGACTTACTGGCCGTCACTGAAATCCCGGCAGCCGACTGGCCGGCACTACGCCAACAACTGCAAGCCGCCGCGCTGCTCGGCGCCGAAAACCTGCCCGAGGTCAACCCACCGTTTCTACGCTTTCACCCGACTTTGGCGCCCTTACTATGGCAGGAGCTGGACCAGGTCCAACGCGATGCGCTAACCGCCGCCCACCGCCAACGCTATTACGGCTTGGCGAATTACTTATACAACGAAGACAGCCGCAATCCCCACTTTGCCCGCACCATCGCCCGCCGCGAATTGCCCAATCTGCTGTATGCGGTGCGCGGAGCTTTGCAAGCCGGCGAGCCGCAAGCAGTCGAGTTTGTCCATAGCGTAAACCTGTTTTTGAAACACTTTGGCTTACGCCGGGAGCAAGCTGAATCGGGGAGCTTGGCTGAACAGCAGGCCGGCGCGGTCGGGTCGGATAGCTGGTATCTGGCTCAAACCCAGCGCGGCGAACAATTATTCGCCGATGGCCAAATCGGCGAGGCGATCACCGTCTTCAAGCAACTACTGGCCGGGCTGGGCGACAGCGCCAATTACCAGCGGGCGCAGACCTTAGGTTGGTTGGGACGCTGTTTTCAAAACGGCGGCCGGCCGGATTTGGCTGCGGACCATCAGCAACAAGCCTTGAGCGTTCTGGCCGAATTGCCGCCCAGTGATAGCGTGAAACGGCAAACCGGCGTGTGCTGGATCGATCTGGCCGACGCTTTGAGAGATCTGGGCCGCTATGCCGAGGCCAGGCTAGCTTATCTGGCGGGCTTGAAGATAGCCGAGGAATTGCAAGACTTACGCAATCAGGCCGTGGTAATGGGCCAATTGGGCACGTTGGCAATGCAGGACGGCCAACACGATGACGCGCTACAACGCTATTGGGACGCCTTAAGCCTGTTCCAAAGCCTGGAAGAACCGGCGACTGAAGCAATAGCCTGGCATCAACTAGGCAGGGTTCATCAAAAAACCCACCAATGGCCGGACGCCGAAGACTGTTACCGCAAGTCGGCCGAAATCAACGAAGCCTTGGGCAATAAAAGCGGCGCGGCGAGCACCTGGAATCAATTGGCCCGTGTCAACGAAAGCCAGGGCAAACCGGTGGCGGCGGAAACTTGGTATCGCAAGGCGGTAGCCCAGTATCGCCAGGACAATGACAAGTTGAGGTTATCTGCCTGCTTGGGAAATCTCGCCGGTCTGTTGCAAAACCAGAGCAACCGGTTGGACGAAGCCCGCGTGCTGGCCGAAGAAGCCTTGGCACTGAACAAAACCCTGGAGCCCAGCGCGGCGGAAATCTGGAAGTCTTATGGCTTATTGGCCGACATCGCCGCTCTCCAAGTCGCAACGAGCAACGACCCGGTAGACCTGCTACGCCAAGCCCAAGCTTACCGCCGCCAGGCGCGCGAGACCTATCGGGCCTATCCCGGTAATCAAGTATTGTTAGGGCAATGGGCGAGCGTGATCCTGGCCTGGTGCGACGGCGATGTGGCCGTCCGAGCCGACGTGCTGACATGGCTGGGCCAAAACGATTTGATCGCACTGGCCGAGGCTCTGAGCCGCCTACAAACCGGCGAACGCGACGCCGAGGCCTTGCTGGACGCATTGGGCTGGGGGGAGAGCTTGATTCTGAGCGCCATCCTGCAAGGTCTGGCCGAGCCGGCCAGCCTGGACGGTTTACGCGAGTTGCCGGATGGCGGCTCGGCGGGTGAGGGATGAGGCCCCTTCGACTCCGCTCAGGGCGAGCCCTTAGTCTCCGCTCAGGGCGAGCCTTTTGGGTTCGATCGGGGCGAGCTCTTTGGTCTCGATCGGGGTAAGTTCTTCGGTTCCGTTCGAGACAGGCCCTTCGACCCCGCTCGGGACAGCCCTTCGGCTCCGCTCAGGGCAAGCTCTTCGGACTCGCTCGGGGCACGCCCTTACCGTAATGGACATTCCGGACGGGCGTTCGCACGGTCCGGGCGAATAACAGGGCGAGCTGAGGTTGCAACGACCGGTGGCCTTGAAAAAACTCCGCGTCGCTTATCGTAAACCGGCCGCAACATTCGACCGTCGATGCCAACGGCTCGGCGGCTCCCAGCAGCAATCCTGCGATCGGCGTTAGCGGCTCAGCGGAACGCAGCGTCGAACCATTCGACCGCGCCAACGGCCCGCCGGAACGTACCGTCGAACCATCCGACCGCGCCAACGACTCACCGGAACGTACCATCGAACCATCCAACCGCGCCAACGACTCGCCGGAACGTACCGTCGAACCGTTCGACCGTGCCGACGACTCACCGGAACGTGCCAACGGCCGAAAATCCCGCGCGGTGCAGCGAAACGTCGGCGCCACGGTAGCGTTTTGTAGGGCCGTAGGGTGGATATGCGAAGCGTCATCCACCATACAACTTTTATTATTTGAATGGCTGATTTGAACTGGAATAGACATTTCCAAACTCAGTTGACCGATTTTCGCGGGTAGGGCTTGCAGACCGCCCGTCAGCGATTCGGGCTTGGCGGACTTTCCGCATACCTCGGCCACCCGCTCGCTTCACGGCTTTTGTCTATCGACCATCCGATACTAATCAGCCTCGAATGCCTGAGTTCATTGGGCCTGAATTTTATCGCCGGCCAAGTCCCGAACGCCACGCCGGTTTCGAAGGCCGGTGAATGTTTTCTTCTCGGTTTTTTGGACGTTTTCCGCGCCGTGGCGCGGTCCGGGCGGACGTTCAAAAGTCGCAAAGTTTTTCGCTTAATTTTACTTTGTCAGATTCTCGGTAGTGCTCGTCATTTCGGCAGGGATTGCCGAAATCCAGACCCCACGGACGGATCGAAGCTTGCCATCCATGGCACTGGATGGCCGCATCCCGGCGGGCATGACGGCGTTGCTTAAATCCGACAAAGTAAAATTAAGCGGCTGTTCAATTTTTCTGGGCCGGCTACAGGATGAAGATGTGATTAAAAAGGTCGATGGGATGTGGGATCGCTGGTTGGTTTAGGCTAGACTTCCCGCTTTACCGCCAAGCCCACCGCCGATGAAAATCCTGGTCGCCGACGACGTTCCGGAAAACCGTATCTTGCTGCAAAAACTGCTG
>NZ_LUUK01000221.1 GCF_001644025.1 Methylomonas koyamae | reverse complement strand
ATTTGTTGTTAAGCGCTTATGCGGTTGGCAAACACACTATCGGTCACTTGGTCGTCGGTTGCAGGAGAAGTCGATCCTGGTGATTTCATTTCCATCGAAACTTTGCGGCTGTTTCAGCCGCAGCTGTATCGGGCTATTCGACAAAATAAAGCAATTCTTTGTGAACAGGCCCCCTCATCAGCAAGGCAAAAGAACGAACTTGGTTCCGAGCTGGATCATGTGTTTTTTAACTCAATTCCGGAGGGGCAGCATTCTCGCTATCGAAGAGTAATGATGCGGCTTTTTCCTTTTTTAGAAGGCGTTTGGAATAACGTTCATTACTCTGGGCACAATTGGGCGCAAGAGCGGCGAATTTGTTCAACTAATCATTTCGATGTTTATTTTAGATTCACTATTAGTGACGACTCTCTGCGGAAAGCTGAAATTGACGCCTTGATTGAGCGTGCGGGTGATGAAGTATTTATCAAAAATACACTAGTTGCCGCATTAAAAATCAAACGGTCTAGCGGCAATACCAAAGCGGCGCTGATTCTCGATGAATTGAATCTACACGCCGATCGGGTTGCTGAAAACCATATTCCGCCACTTTTATCAGCAATTTTTAGTCTTGGCGATAAATTGCATGTGGAAGAAGACCGTGCCGGGGCATTCGATATCGGACATAATCAACTTCGAATACATTGGTTGCTTCGGCGCTTAACCAGGGATAGGTTTTCCTTATCCGAGCGCTCTTCGATGTTCTTGCAAGCCTGCGAAGTCGCTTCTATTGGATGGCTTATGGATTTTACGCGTTCAGCTTATACGGATTATTATCCTAGGGAAGGCAACGAGCCATCATCAGAGGCCGATTGCCTTACAACGCGAGAAGATGCGGAAAAATTAAAAGCATCTCTAGTACCCAAAATCGTGGAAGCCGCTAAAACAGGGGAATTGTTAGCATCTCCAGATTTGCCATATTTACTTTATTGTTGGGTAGATTGGGGAGATGACGACGGCTTAGCTGTTAAAACTTGGACTAGGGAGCAGCTTTTAAACGATGAAACGGTCACTCGCTTTGCCGATGCATTTACGTCATATTCCTGGAGTCAAGGGTTTGGAATTGGTGGACTTGGCGATCTTGTTGCCAAAAAAACAGTACGAGTTCAGATCAAACATTTAGATCAGATTATGGACCGTAGTTTTTTCATGAGTCGATTGGAGGAGATTGAATGTAAATACGGCGAAAATACTCCTACAGTCATAAAAGAGTTTTTGGACGCATGGCGATTGCTGGAAAAAGACGGCGAATAAGGGGGAGGTGTTCGCCGCATCGTTCGTGTTGGTGCGGTTCGTAAACTCACCACACCCAAATAAATCGAAGTCCGCCCATCCATCAAGCGTCGGCCCCACAAAGCATCCATGATTTAACCCACCTTATCCCCTCAGCAACCGCCTCGCCAGCAAAGCCTGCATGTCCCGCCGGCCGTCGGCGATCAGATAAACATAGACTTGTCGGGCTATGATGCGATAGTCGATGCGGTAGGGTTTGAAGAAGACTTGGCGGTATTCTTGTACACCGATGGCCGCTAGCTCTTTCGGGAAATTGCCGCGTTCCGGGAAACTCGCCAAATCGTCCAGCGTTTGTAATAACTTGTCCAAGACGACGTCGGCATTGGCCGGCGAATCGAATTCGGCGATGTAATCGTACAGGCTTTCCAAATCCTGCTCGGCACCGCGAGTCAACAAGACTTGATAAGATGCTTCGGGCATTAGCTGCTAGTCTTTTTCGCGCGAAGTTGGGCGGCTACTTCGGCCACGGGTTTGACGTTGCCGCTCTCGATTTCCCGGTTGCCCAAGGCCAATATTTTCAATAAGGCCAGGGTTTCCTGGGTTTCCTCGTAGGAGGCCACATCCTGCAATACCGCCTTGGCTTCGCCGTTTTGGGTAATGACCAAAGGTTCGCGGCATTCGGCCAGTTTTAACAGCACTTCGGCGGCGTTGGCTTTCAGGTAACTGATCGGTTTGACTTGAGATGAGTAACGCATGACTGCCTCGAACTTTTTAGAAAGGACTTAATATAGTCTTTAAAAAGTTCTTAGGCAATGCTTGCGCGTGTAAAGCAAGTAGGTTCGATTTCTCCGTCTCTTCCCCGTAAAATCCCCTACTTTATCCCAGCGATCCCAAACGCGATGACAGAAACCGAGCTCGAAGCCGCACCCCAATACGACCTGTCGGCCGTGGTCATTCCATTATTGAAAGGTGTGGTCTATCAGGAAAGCGACGGCGGTTTGTGGAATGCCTTGCTGAATCTGCAGGCCAGGGTGCGGGACTAAATCTCGGTGCTGGGATTGGAGTTGGTGTTGGACGAAGCCGAGGGTTATGCATTCTTGCGTTCGCGCCAGACTGACGTCGAAGACGACGATGCGGCCCCCAAGTTGCCGCGTTTGATTGCGCGCCGGCCGTTGTCGTTTCCGGTCAGTTTGCTATTGGCGCTGCTGCGCAAGCGTTTGGCCGAGTTCGACCGCAGTGGCGGCGAGACTCGGCTGGTCTTGTCGCGCGAGGACATCGTCGAATTGATCCGGGTGTTCTTGCCGCAACGCAGCAACGAGGCTAGGCTGATCGATCAGATCGAAACCCATATTAATAAGGTGGTGGAACTGGGCTTCTTGCGCAAGCTCAAGACCATCGCCAATCAAGCCGCCAGTTACGAGGTCAGGCGGATACTCAAGGCTTTTGTCGATGCGCAGTGGTTGTCCGAGTTCGACGCCCGATTGGCCGAATACCAAGCGCAATGGGTTGGCGGCGGGGAAGGCGGAGAGTGATCATGCGTAGATTTATCCGTATCGCCCTTTCCCGCTGGGACAATGCCATTAGGTATATCGTGGTTTATCCCCCTCTTTTGCAAAGGGGGAGGCAGCTGAAGCCAAGCGATATTTCCACCGTTAGACAGGGCTTCCATTCCGTTTTACAGCGTCTCAAGCCAAATTCCGCTACGCCATGACCATCAATAACGACCTGCAACTGTCGCTGGATTTCGTCGACGACGACACCCTGTCCGGCTTCCGGCTGCAACGTCTGGAAGTCTATAATTGGGGAACCTTCGATGGCCGGGTTTGGGTCTTGAACTTGAATGGCCGCAACGCTTTGTTGACCGGCGACATCGGTTCCGGCAAATCCACTTTGGTCGATGCGGTGACCACTTTATTGGTGCCGGCCCAGCGCATCGCCTATAACAAGGCGGCCGGCGCCGATGCCAAGGAGCGTAGCCTGCGATCCTATGTGCTGGGCCATTACAAATCCGAGCGCAATGAGGTCAGCGGCAGCGCCAAGCCAGTGGCCTTGCGCGGCGACAACAGTTATTCGGTGATCTTGGGCGTTTTCCACAACGCCGGCTACGATCAGACCGTGACGCTGGCCCAAGTGTTCTGGATCAGCGACCGCCAGGGCCAGCCGGCGCGGCTGTTCGTCGGCGCCGAACGGGACTTGAGCATAGCTCGCGATTTTTCCGACTTCGGTAGCGACATCGGTCAACTGCGCAAGAAGCTGCGCGGCTTGGGCGCGGAGTTGCATGACAGCTTTCCGCCTTATGGCGCCTGGTTCCGCCGTCGTTTCGGCATCGACAACGAGCAAGCGCTGGAATTGTTCCATCAAACCGTGTCGATGAAGTCGGTCGGCAATCTGACCGATTTTGTGCGCAGCCACATGCTGGAACCCTCGGAAGTCGCGCCGCGCATCACCGCTTTGATCGCCCATTTCGACGACCTGAACCGCGCCCACGACGCGGTTTTGAAGGCCAAGCGGCAGATGAGCCTGTTAACGCCTCTAGTCGCCGATTGCCAGCGTCACACTCAACTCAACGAGCAAACCGAAACCCTGCGCGCCTGCCGCGAAGCCTTGCGACCGTTTTTTGCAGGCCTGAAGCGCGGCTTGCTGGAAAAACGGCTGGCCGGCTTGGACGAGGAATTGGCCAAGCAGAACGCCCAACTGGAGCGGCTGAGCGAGCGCAAGCGACAACAGCAAATGCAGGCGGGCGAACTGCAACGCCATATTGCCGCCAACGGCGGCGACCGCATCGCTCAATTGGGATTGGAAATCGAGCGTCTGCAAGATGATATGGCCCGCCGCCGCGATAAATCCGCCCGCTACGAAAAACTGCTGCAAAGCTTGGATTTGCCGGCACCGGTAGACGCCGAAACCTTTCTGGCGCAGCAAATGCGTTTCGCCGAACTGCGGGAAAGCGCCGCGGCTCGCGAAGCCGATCTGCAAAACCAGGCTAGCGAAATCGGCGTGGCGTTTGCGCAAGGCCACAACGAACATCAACTCCTGCAAGCCGAATTGACCAGCCTGAAGGCCCGGCGTAGCAATATCGACGATGCGCAAATCAAAATGCGCCAGGCGCTTTGTGAAGCGCTGAATCTGGCCGAGGACCGGATGCCGTTCGCCGGCGAATTGATCCAGGTGCGCGATGAAGACAGGGATTGGGAAGGCGCCGCCGAACGCATGTTGCGCAATTTCGGTCTATCGCTGCTGGTGCCGGATGCGCATTATTCGGCGGTAGCCGATTGGGTGGATCAAACCCATTTGCGCGGCCGGCTGGTTTACTTCCGGGTCAGGCCCGGCCAGCGCGCCGAGCTGCCGGAGCCGCACCGCGATTCGTTGGCGCGCAAATTGGCGATTAAACCCGATTCGGCGTTTTACGATTGGCTGGAGCGCGAGATCGGTCACCGCTTCGACGTAGCTTGCTGCGCTACCCAGGAGCAATTCCGCCGCGAGCAAAAAGCCATCACCCGCGCCGGCCAGATCAAGGCACCCGGCGAACGCCACGAAAAAGACGACCGCCACCGCCTGGACGACCGCAGCCGCTATGTGTTGGGCTGGTCCAATGCCGCCAAGATCGCCGCGCTGGAAGCCAAGGCCAAGCTATTGGAAAATCAGCTAGCCGATCTGGCCGGTCGCTTGGCCGACATCGCCAAAGCACAAGCCACGGTCAAGGCGCAATTGGAAACCTTAAGCAAGCTGGGCGAATACCGCGATTTCCGCGAACTGGACTGGCAGCCTTTGGCAGCGGAGATTGCTCGGCTGGAACACGAGAAGCGCGAGCTGGAAGCGGCGTCCGATCTGCTCAAGCAACTGACGGAGCGGCTGGAAGCGCTGCAACATGCTATGGCCGATACCGAGCACGCGCTGAACGACAAAATCAAGGAAATCGGCGCCACCGAGTAACGCAAACAGGCCGCCGAAGCGTTGCTGACGCAGACTTCCGACATCCTGAACGAAGCCGGCGACGCACACGCCGCGCATTACCCGGCTCTGGAAGCGCTACGCGGCGAAGTGCTGGCCGAGCGGCAAGTAACGGTGGAGTCCTGCGACAACCGCGAACGCGAGATGCGCGATTGGTTGCAGACCAAAATCGAAAACGAGACCAAAAAGCTCAATTATCTGCGCGACAAGATCATCGACGCGATGCGCGGCTATTGCGCGGCCTTCCCGCTGGAAACCCAGGAAGTCGACGTCGGCATCGCCGCTGCCCAGGAATATCAAACCATGCTGGAAGGTTTACAAAGCGACGACTTGCCGCGCTTCGAGGCTCGCTTCAAGGAATTGCTCAACGAAAACACCATCCGCGAGGTCGCTAACTTCCAGTCGCAACTGGCCCGCGAGCGGGAAACCATCAAGGAGCGCATCGCCCTGATCAACGAGTCCTTGACTCAGATCGACTACAACACCAACCGCTTCATCGTGCTGGAAGCGCAACCGACGCCGGACGCCGACGTGCGCGACTTTCAAAGCGAGCTGCGTGCCTGCACCGAGGGCGCGCTGACCGGCTCCGACGGCGAGCAATATTCGGAAAACAAGTTTCTGGAAGTCAAAAAAATCATCGAGCGCTTTCGCGGCCGCGAGGGCCAGGCCGAGCAAGACCGGCGCTGGACAGCCAAGGTTACCGACGTACGCAATTGGTTCAATTTCGGCGCCAGCGAGCGCTGGCGGGAAGACGGCAGCGAACACGAGCATTATTCCGACTCCGGCGGTAAATCCGGCGGCCAGAAGGAAAAACTGGCCTACACGATACTGGCCGCCAGTCTGGCTTATCAGTTTGGTTTGGAATGGGGCGCGGTGCGTTCGCGCTCGTTCCGCTTTGTGGTCATCGACGAGGCCTTCGGCCGCGGCTCCGACGAATCGGCGCAATACGGCTTACGGCTGTTCGAAAAACTCAATCTGCAACTGTTGATCGTCACGCCGCTGCAGAAAATTCACATCATCGAGCCCTACGTCGCGGCGGTCGGCTTCGTGCATAACGAGGAAGGACGTGCGTCCAAGCTGCGCAATTTGAGCATCGAAGAGTATCGTGCCGAACGCGCGGCACGCGGCGGATGAGCAAACCGGTCTGGACCTTGCCGGCCGAGTTGCGCGCCGAACTGGACAAACGCTGGCAACGCGGGCAAATCCTGACGGAAAGCCTGGCGCCCAGCGGATTGTTTCCGTTGCGCATTCCTTTAAAGTCACCCAGCCCGGCGCAATTGGCCGCCGATTTCGCCGCCGTACAGGTTTGAGTGGAGCCTTGGTTGGCCGTTGACGCCAAGCATTTTGCCGTCGAATGGCGCGACATCAATCATCGGCTGTCGGGGCGCAACCGTTTGCCGGCGGCGGTGGTTTTCGACAAGCCGGACGACGCGGCGGCGTATTTGAAAAAAGCGAAGGAATTGGCGGTTTTCGGGCAATTGGCGGCATCGCTGGTTGACGATTTCGCCGCCCTGCGGCCTTGGTTATTGAAATATCCGTTACGCGTCTTGGAGCACGCCGACGAATGGCAAAAATTGTTGAGCGTGGCCGGCTGGGTCGTAAAACATCCT
The DNA here is from genome assembly GCF_001644025.1 of Methylomonas koyamae. Classification (GTDB taxonomy): domain Bacteria; phylum Pseudomonadota; class Gammaproteobacteria; order Methylococcales; family Methylomonadaceae; genus Methylomonas; species Methylomonas koyamae_A. The sequence goes on along the minus strand of NZ_LUUK01000221.1, from coordinate 31,643 downwards.
CGGCCAGGCATTTATCTACGCCAAATCAGCCTGCCCGGCATCGACAGCAAATTCATCGAAAGCCGCAAGAAGTTGCTTGGCGAATGGCTGAATTTGCTGTTGCCGGCCGCGGCGATCGATACCGCGCAAACCGGCGTAACAGGCTTCGAGGCGCGTTACGGCTTTTTGGCGAAGCCGGCGACGATTCGCTTCCGCTTGCTGGATAGTCGGCTACGCATCGCCGGCTTGAGCGATCTGACGGTGACCGCCGGCGAATTCGCGACTTTGAATTTGCAGGTCAAGCGGGTATTCGTCACCGAAAACGACATCAACGGCCTGGCATTTCCGAACGTTCAGGGCGGCATGGTGATTTTCGGCAGAGGCTACGGCTTCGATGCCTTGGCGCAAATCGAATGGTTGAAGGATAAGGAAATTCACTACTGGGGCGACATCGACACCCACGGCTTCGCGATTTTGAGCCAGTTCCGCCAATACTTTCCGCAAACCCGCTCATTGCTGATGGACCAAGCGACCTTGTTGGCGCACCGCGAGTCCTGGGTTGCGGAAACCGCTCCGGGCCGCGCCGATTTATCCGGTTTAACCTTTGAGGAAAGCGCGCTGTACGACGCGTTGCGCGATAACCGTTTCGGCCAAAACCTGAGGTTGGAGCAGGAGTATGTCGGTTTTGCCGCTCTCGGCGCGTTGCTGACGCGGCTCCAAGCGGAAACCTAGCTAGGATGAAGTGGAACCCGGCATTCAAAGCGGCAAAAGTTTTCCCAAGCGCCGGGCAATTTCAAACGATATGGATAAAGATTTTCTCGTTTTCGGCGGCGCGTTTGAGTTTTTCGAACAGCGTTTCGAAAGCCGCCCGGCTGGAGCCGACGAAATCGGCAGATTTCGATTTCCCAACCAGAATGCAGCCTTCGGTATCCTTGGCGCTGTTGCCGGGATGTATCCGGACGCCGTCGAAATTCGGCACGTTTAGCAGTAGCGGCAACGGTTTTTTAAAGCGCTCGGAAAAATTGATGATGATTTCGTAGGAGCCGGCTGGAATCGCGGTCATGCCCTTGACTTTGACCGGACGGACTTTGTCCTCCAAGGTGTAACATTCGAAGGCTCCGTTAATACTTAGTTCGCCTATCGTGCTTTCGTCGGTGAATTCGACGCGGGTCAGGTTCAGCTCCATGTAGCCTCCTCGAAGCTAGGAATTTCAACAGGGGGGTCTCGTCGGATTTCGGTACGGCGGGCGGGCGATTATTTCTCTTGAAACACTGGGTTTGTCAAGCGGTAGCGATTTTCGCCGAGCGCGCGGCTTATTCACGCTGAATTCTAATCGCAGACCGACCAATTCGGCTAAGTGTTCCGGACGCAGATTCCCCGCCAAAATCCTCCGACAATGCATTAACATGCCGGCCTCAACCAACCGGGGAGTTTTATGAATTTAACCGAGGCGATCTTGCGTAAGGGTAAAACCTTGTATGAAGACGATGACTACATCCTGCTGTGGACCAAGTTTTTCGGGCTGAGCATTCTGGCGCTGACGTCGTATTTCGTTTACGTCAAGGCCAAGCATAGTCTGTTGAAATTGAACGGCCGGGAAAAGGCTTATTTGATGAGCGTGTCGTTTTATCTGACCAAACAGCACGGCGTCAGTCCGCGCGCGGTGTTGGACGACACCTATTTATTCAAGGATTTCGCCCAGGCGATCGCTAATCGCGGTAGCGAAAGTTATCAGAATTACTTTAAGGAACCGAGCAAGGACAAGGCCAAGCACTACGCGGTTCAGTCCGGGCGGCGCTACAGCAAAAAAAACCAAAAATGAACGTGGGCTCCGCCACAGTGGCGGAGCCGGATTGAGGTCGGCCTAGACTCTGACGTCGATGCCGCCGGCCGGCGTGGCGGCCGATTCCAGCAGTTTCAGCGCGGCCTGGCCTTGTTGCTCCTGCAATTCCTTGGCTTTGTTCAGCACGGCGACTTCGAGTTGTTGGCCGGTTTTTTGGTTGGACAATTGCGTCGCGAACGCGGCGATGGACGGGACGGAATCCAGCATGGCGATACCTCGTTGAGTTGGGGCCGGCGATAGCCGGCCTGTCTGGTTAGCGGACGATGGGCCGAAAACTTGAGGGTTACCCAAATTCAATCCGGCCGGGTTTCAGCCGGCGGGGAAGAAAATTGCCGCCAAGCCGTTCAAGGTTTCCCGGTCGGGTCGGTCGGCGTAGACCGCATGGCCGGGTTGATCCGGGCGCATGCCGCGCACGAACAAATATTTGATGCCGCCGAAATGGCGTTGATAGTCGTAATCCGGCAGGCGTAGTCGTAAATAACGATCCAGTACCACGCTGTACAACCAATATTGCAAACCGTAGTTGTGTTCGCGCATCGCCAACGTGAGCGAGTCGTGGCCGTAATCGGCTAAGGTGTTGGTCTTGTAATCCATCAGAAAATATCGGCCGCCGTATTCGCAAACCAAGTCGATGAAGCCGGTTAGATAGCCGTTCAGACGTTTTGGAGCCAGGGCTTGATAGGTCGGACACCTGGCCAACAGCCGGTTGATGTGGGCGGTATCGATAGGATAGGCTAGCGACAGATAAAACGGCATTTCCTTGATGCAGCGCTCGGCCGGTAAATCCGCTAGCCGAAACTCGCCGTTCGCGGCTAACGGCGTGCTGACTGTCGCGGCCAGCAGCTGGTCAAGCAACTCCGGTTGAGTCAGGTGTAGTCCGTGGCGCAGACAAGCGATGTCGCGCGGCCGGCCCAAATCCGCGCCGGCGGCCAAGGCTTGAAAGCTCAGCGTCTCCAACAAACTGTGTACGACGTTGCCGGTGGCGGCGCCCTTGGGCAGGCCGTTGGCTTCGACGTAGGCGTCGGCCGGTTCGGCGGCCTTGTCGGCCGGCAGTTCCGGAGCGGCATCGTGGCCGGATTCGGCCAACGCGGTATAGCTGCTCATTTGCCACAGGCTACGTAGGTCTCGGGTTTGCCGACGGTATTCCAGCGAGGCAACGGCGCTCGGCCGTTGCGGTCTGGCCGCCGGAATCAAAGTCGCGCCGGCATCGCTTGCCAACAGGCGGTGTTCGAAGCTGGCCGGCTCGGCTTGGGCCAGACCGGCCAAGACTTGCCGTTGACCGGCGAAATCCAGATCGGCGAACTCGAATAAGTAAGCCATCGCCGACTCGTTGGGCCGCTCCTTGCCGCGTACGTCGGCCCAAAACAAATAGCAGCGGTATTTGGCGCGGGTGACGGCGACATAAAACAAGCGCAGGTCTTCGGCCAGTTCTTCCCGCAAGGCGAGTTCTCGGCGCCGCTCGAACTCGGCGGAACCCAAATCCGCCATCATCGCGCCGTCTTCGTGGCATTGCACCAGCCAGCGCTCGTTTTTCAGCCGGTCGCTACGCCGCCATAAGTCAGGGCAGAACACCACCGGATATTCCAGACCCTTGGCGCTGTGCGTGGTGACGATCTTGACCGCGTCGGCATCGCTTTCCAGCCGCAATTGCCGATCGTCGCCGTTGTCGCGCTCGGCTTGCAAGATCGCGCGCCGCAACCAATCCAGGGTTTTGTGGAGCGCCAGATGCTCGTCCAGCGCGGCTTGTTGCAGACGCTCGGCCAAATGGTGAATATTGGTCAACGCTCGCTCGGCCTGGATTTGTCCGGACAACCGGGTTTCGACGCCCTCGCGCCGTAGCAGTTGCTGTAGCATCGCCAGCAGCCCGTGGCGCTGCCAGCATTGCAGATAATCCTGAAAGCGATTCATCCAGCCGTCCAGCGCGGTTTCGTCTTGCAACAAGCGGTAAAGCGCCTGACCGGTCAAACCGAACCAGGATACGGTCAGCGCCGATTTCAAGGCTTCCAACTGGCCGGCTTGCGCCACGGCTTGCAGCACGGCATGTAATTCCAGTGCTTGTTCGGAAGCAAATACCGACTGCTTGCTGTTCAATACGGCGGCGATGCCGGCGCTTTGCAGCGCGGTTTGGTAATCGGCTGCCGCGCGGTTGCTGCGGACCAACACCGCGATGTCGCCGGCCGCCAGTGGGCGAGTCTGGCTGTTTTCGACGATGGTACCGTCCGCCAGCAGCCGACCGATTTCGGCGACGGTCGCGGCGCGCAGCCGTTCGGCGACTTCGTTGGAACTGCCCTGCCGCGCGGTCCAGTGTGCCTGTTTGTCCGAATGTTTATCCAACTGCCACAACACCAGCGGCGCGCCGTCGGCGAGCTTGCCGTCGGCGTTACCTCGGCCGGCCTGGACTGGGTGAAAGTCCAGTTGCTCGAATAAAAACGGTCTTGGCCTTTGAAACAGCCGGTTGACGGCGCCGACCAGATCGGGATGCGAGCGCCAGTTGTGGGATAGTGTGTAATGTTGCGCGGCTTGGCGCTGGGCGGCGAAATAGGAAAAGATGTCTGCGCCGCGAAATTTATAGATGGCCTGTTTAGGATCGCCGATCAAATACAAATACAGATCCGGCGCGCCAAACAGGGTCGAGAAGATTTGCCACTGGTGCAGGTCGGTGTCTTGAAATTCGTCGATCAACGCGGCCGCGAAACGCCGGCGCAATTCGGCGATCAACAATTCGCCGTTGGCGCCGGTCAGCGCGCCGGCCAGCCGGACGATCAAATCGTCGAAGGACATCAAATTGCGCTGTTGCAGCAAGCCGTCCAGCGTGGCGCGTAAATCTGCCAACAGCGCGGCGCGCAGTCCGGTTTGCAGTTGGCCGGCTGCCGCGGCCAAGCCATCGAAGGCTGTCGTATCGACGCCGAGACCGTCCAGATAAGCTTGTTTCTGTTCGGCCGGCGTTTGCGGTTTGGCCTTACTGGTCTTGAACTTGACGCCGTTCAAACCGCCGAGCAGGGCTTCGCGGGTTAGGCCGTCCAGACTCGGCAGTTCGGCCGCGCGGTCGGCCAGCCAGGTTTTCCAGGCCTCAAAGCGCGCCGGAAAATCGCGGACGAAGCTGGCGCTGAACAGGCCCTCCGGGAAGGCGGTTTGCAGCGTGGCGGCCAGCGTCGCCAAACCGCTGCTGGCGGCGGCAATCGCATTGTCCAGTTCGGCTAGTTGTCTATCCAGATCGGTGTCGGCCGGTTGAAAGGCTTGCTGACCGCCGACCCGGACGACGCTGGCCAGTAGGCTATCCGGCGTCGGAAAAGCACGGGTCAGCACCGCGATTTGCCAGGCAGGCCGGTCGGCGACCCGGCGGCGCCAGAAATCGTCGGCGCATTGCTGTTGCAGTTCGGCGATATCGCCGCTTAATTCGCAATCGAACAACTGGCCGCTGGCCAGCGCGTGCTCGGCTAGGGCGCGCTGGCAGAAGCCGTGGATCGTGAAGATCGCCGCCTGATCGATGTCCAGCAACGCGGCGTCCAGGCGTTGGCGGACGATTTCCGGCGCTAGCCCCAAGCCGGCCAGCCAAGCGGCGATCGTCGAATCGGCGGCGGCGGTTGGGTTCACTACGGCCTGGCGGGCTTCGGCCAGACGGGCGCGAATACGCTCCTTGAGTTCTTCGGTAGCCGCTTTGGTGAAGGTCACCACCAGTAACTGCTTGATGTCCAGTTCGCGTTCGACCACGAAACGCAATACCAGCATCGCGATCGTGTAGGTCTTACCGGTGCCGGCGCTGGCCTCCAACAGATTGATGCCGGTATTCAGCGGCGTGGCGATCGCATCGAAGGCTTCATGCGCCATGCGCGGCCCTCCAGATCGGTTGCAGCCAGTCCCGGCACGCGGTTTCGAAGTCGGGGTCGATTAAGCTGTCCAGGTCGCGGTAAGCCAGCAACTGAGCAATCTCCGGCTCGTAACCCAGCGCGACCGCGTTGACGATTTGGTCCAGCGCGGCCTTGCGCGCTCGCTCGGGTTCGTCGTGCGGCAAGTAGGCCAACGCGGCTTCGCTGAAAAACGCATCCGGCCGACGCCGGCCTTGCTCGAACAGCCCGAGCCAATAGGGTAGTTGGGCGGGATCGGCCAGGTCAGGGGAAAAATGCAGTTCGGCGTCGGCGGCCAATAAACAAGTCGATTGTGGCTGCCGGCGATTGATCAGCAGATGATGCAACCAGGCGGCCAGCAGGTCGCGGCCTTTCAGTTTGCTGTAACGGTACAACAATCCGCCGTTTTCGTAGAGATTGCCCAATTTGCCGACCAAGCGTAAATCGCCGACGCTCAACTCCAAATGCTCTGCCGGCAGCGCGGCACCCAAGGCCAGTGCCCGAATCCGCTCGGCGAATTCGGCAACGCCCGGTTCGCGGCGCCGCCAAGCGAGTTCGCCGGGACCTGCCGCCGGCCAGAGGCCCCGGGCTTGCAGCTTGGCCAGCGAAAACGGCCGGCCGGCCAACTCGGCGGCCACCCAGTCCTGAGCGATTTGATAGTCGTCCAGGCCGTCCACCGCGAACGGCTCGCGTTCTTCGGCATCGGCAATCAACACCGGCAGCCTTACGTCCAGTTGCCGGCGCAGAAAATAGCGTTGCGGATGCTGGAAAAAATTCAGTAATTCGACGATTTCGACGATAGCCAACGGTTCGGCTTCCAATTCGCCCCGCCACCAGGCTTCGGTCGGGCGGCGCTCGCCGCGCAATTGTGCGGCGGTTGCGCAATCGTGGCCGGCGTAGCTGAACAAGGTCGGTTCGGCACCGTTGAAATAGCGCGGACTGAAGGCATGCAGCGGATGACGGATGACCGGATCGGCCAAGCCGTAATGGTCGCGCAACACGTCCAGCAATTCGCTGACGATCGGCGACGGCGGGATTTCGCTGTTGTCGCGTTGCGATTGGCCAACGTAAGTCAGAATCAGCCGGCGCCGCGCCGACAGCAGGATTTCCAGAAACTGGTTGCGGTCGTCGGCGCGCCGGGAGCGGTCGCCGAGGCGGGGATGTTCGGCCAGCAGATCGAAGGTGGGTTGGCGGTCGAGTTTGGGAAATTCGCCGTCGTTCATGCCCAGTAAGGCGATGATTTGACACGGAATCGAACGCATCGGCAGCATCGAGCAGAACGTCAGCTGGCCGCGTAAAAAGCCGTTACCGGATTTGGTTTCGTCTAGGCGTCCGCTCAACCAGGCGACGACGACGCTCAAGGCCACCGGCTGGTCGTGAATGTCGGCTAGTTCGGCGAGTTCGGCCAGCAAATCCTGCAAGGGCTGGCGGTCGGCCGGATCGGCGCCAGCCAACAGGCGGCCCGCGTAAAAATCCAGGGTTTTGCACCATTCCGCCAGCGACTTGGCGGCGGCCAGTTCGTCGCCGGCCCGAAACAGCAGTTTCAGAAAGTCGGCCAGTCCGCCCAGCGCGGCGGCCGAAGCGCCTTCGATGTCCGGGTAAGGCAAAATGCCGTCGATGAAATCGGCGTCGGCCGCCGCGTAACCGACAAACAGCCGCTCCATACTGGCCTCCCAGGTATTTTGGGCAATCGCCGGCAAACCTTGGCTCCGTTTGGCTTCGGCCGAGCGCCCCCACCGGACTCGGGTGTCGAGCAGCCAGTGGCGAATCAGTTCCAGATCGTTGCCGTCCAGCTCGAAACCGGCGGCGACCAACGGTTGCTCCAGCAAATCCAGCACCGCCTGCCAGCCCAGCCGGCTTTGCGATAAGGCCAGAAAACGCACGAAGGCATCCAGCGCGGCGTTGCTGATTTTCAGGCTACGATCGGCGACGGCGTGCTGAATATCGTCGAAAACCGCGCTGATGAAGGGGGCGTACAATTGAATGTCCGGCGCCATCACGACAATGTCGCGCAAGGCCAGATCGGCGTCGCTTTCCAGCGCGTCCAGCAACAGATTTTTTAGCACTTGGACTTCGCGCAGCCGCGAGTGGCAGGCGTGTATGCTCAAGCTGGCGTCGGTCGCTCGCGGGCCGGCGGCGCCGGCATTGGCGAGGATGTCGTTTTGCAGGCGGCCCAACAAGCCGGCGGTGTCGGCGCTTTCGAAGCTGCTGGGTTCGAAGGCGAACTCGACTTGTTCCAACAGCATTTGTTGAAATTCGCGGCCTTGCTGCCCCAGTCTGACCAATAGAGGGTGGCCGTCGAATTCTTGAAGTTGCGCCAACAGCCGCTTGCCGGGCAGGTCGGCCCAGTAGCCTTGCACCGGATTCAGCAGGTAGAGATGCACGTCGCAATGGCGCGACAAGGCTTGCAAATAGTTCAGTAGCAACGGCGGCAGGCTGTTGACGCCGAACACCGAGACTCGTTCCGGTAAATCATGCTGCCAGGTGCCGGGCGGAGCGGTGTTCAATTTGGCGATCGTTTCCAACCAGTGCTGGCCGCGATGTTTGCCGCCGGCAGCCGAGAGGCGGCGCCACAGCGCGGCTTGCCAACGTTCGTTGTCGTTGTCGTACAACGTTTGCCGACTTTGCCAGGCGCTCAGTAGGTCGGGTCTGAGCATCTGGTATTGGTCGAATAGCCGGGCCAGTTGCAGTGCGAGTTGGTAGCGTTTCAAATCGACGTTGTCGCCGGCTAGATATTGGCGTGGAGCCTGATAGACTTCGTCGTCGAGATCGCGTAGCAAGGCTTCGAAACGCCACAGCAGGCGTTGGCGGTCGAAATCGGCATCCGGTAGTTGCTCGTGCAGCCGAGCCGCCAGTTCCCCGAAAAACTTGGCCGGAAACAGATAGCGAAAATGGCCCCAGACCTGAAATCGTTCGGCCAGTTGTTGCGACAGCCAGCGTTCCATGCCTTGGCTTTGAATCAGGAAAATTTCCGGGGCGAACGGCGACGCCAGCGGTGCCGCGCCGATGACGGTCGCCAAATGCTCCAGCAGGTTTTCAGTTTTGTTGGAGCTGTGCAGAACGAACATCGGCGGTGGAAAAAATGATTTACAGGCGGCGTAAGCTGGGTAATAGTTTTACAGTAGCGTTTAACCGACAGGAATACAATGAGAAAACTTTTCTGCCTTCTAACCCTGTGTCTGGCCGCCGAAAGCTGGGCCGGCGTTTATAAATGCACCGATGCTTCCGGCCATACCAATTACCAATCCTCGCCCTGCAACGAGGAACACAAGGCCGAGCAGGTCAATACCATCACCGGCGGCAAAGTGGATTTGACCGCCAGCGAGCGTTTGCAGGCCGAGGAAGCCGAACGGAAGAAACAGCAATCCTTGCAGGAACAGGCCGAACAACAGGCCAAGCTGGACGCGATCGTCCAGCGTAAGCAAGACGCCAAGGCGCAAGCCGAATTGACGCAGGCGCTGATCAAGCAGAATCCGTTGCAGTTTTCGGCGTTTGCGATTCCGCCTTACGATCCCGAAAAATTGCCGGCTCAGGTCAAGCCCTTCGAAAGCCGATTGCCGGATGTCGAGAAATTCCGTCGGCTAGCCGCGCAAAAAGCCTTGAGTAGCGGCGAGTGTCAACGGGTCGAAGCCGACGAATTGACCGCCAAGAGCAAGCTGGAACAATTGGTGTTTTTGATCAATTGCAGCAGCGGTAAGACCTTTACTTTCACTGAATCGGAATTAAGTCCACCATGACCTCCAGCAAAATCGTGCTGATCACCGGCTGTTCGTCGGGTATCGGCTACAGCACCGCCTATTACTTACGCGAGCGCGGTCACCGGGTAATCTGCTCGGCGCGTAAACCCGAAGATGTCGAACGCTTGCGGTCGGAGGGATACGAATGCCTGCAACTGGATCTGGCCGATTCGGCCAGCATCCAGGTGGCCGTCGCGGCCTTGATAGAACTGACCGGCGGTCGAATCGACGCCTTGTTCAACAACGGCGCGTTTGGCCAGCCCGGCGCGGTCGAGGATTTGAGCCGCGAGGTGTTGCGGCATCAGTTCGAAACCAATTTATTCGGTACTCACGAATTGACCAATCTGATCTTGCCGCTGATGCGCAAGCAAGGGCATGGCCGGATCATTTACAACAGTTCGGTGCTGGGTTTTGTGGCGATGAAATTTCGCGGCGCGTACAACGCCAGCAAATACGCGTTGGAAGGTTTGGCCGATACCTTGAGATTGGAGTTGCGCGGCAGCGGCATCCACATCGTGCTGATAGAACCCGGTCCGATCAAGAGCAATTTCCGGCAGAACGCTTTCGCGCTTTACCAAAAATACATCGATCCGGAACACAGCGCGCATCGAGACACTTATCTGGCGATGGAAGCCCGACTGCAAAAGCAAGGTCCGGCTTCGCCGTTTACATTGCCGGCGACGGCGGTGGCCGAAAAAGTCCGCCATGCGTTGGAGTCTGAAAAGCCGCGCAGCCGTTATCCGGTCACACTGCCGACCTATGTGTTCGCCTGGTTGAAACGGCTGTTGCCGACGGCTTGGCTGGACCGCTTGCTGGTCAGCGTCGAATAACATTGGTATTTTAAAGGAAATGGCCGTTTTCGAGGTCATTTAGGGGTAATAAACGGGTCGCAAACCGCATGATCTATGCTATTATCCCGGCCCGACATATGGCGGTTAACGCGGTCTATTAACCAGTCTATGTTCTTAATAAAAACAACTGTGAGGTTTATTACATGAAAATTTTCAAAAGTGCTGTTGTCGCTTTCTCCTTGGCTGTCGCGATGGGTTCTTTTTCGACTTCGGCCAGCGCCGAGTCCGACAAAGGCCGGGTTAGTTATAAGCCAATCGACGCGGTCAACATCGTGATTGAGCGCATCAGTGCAGCCGAAGCCGCAATCAACAACGGCGCGGAAGACGCCGAAGTTGCGGCTCTGATCAAAAAAGCCGCTGATTTCTCAGAAGAAATCAACGCCAACGACAAAGTTTCCAGAGAAAACTCCAAAGTCAGGGGTCACCTGAAAGCAGCCATCACTTCCGCGAAATCGGCGAACCTGCAAGAAGCGAAAGAGCATTTGGCAAAAGCTAAAGCCGGTACCGAAGGTCTGAAAAAATTGCTGTAATGTTTTTTAACAGGGTGCCTTTGGCACCCTGTTTTTTATCCCCCGTCGGTTTCGCGCAACGAAAACGGCATCTCCGCCAATTTATTTTCCAGCCAATTCAACGCATCGGCGGCGCTTCTCAACGTAGAAGAGTCCCAGTCGGGTTCGGCGTGTTTTGTCAGTAGGTCCCACCGAGCCAGCAGGTTCTTCAGTTTGCCGGCATTGCTGACGCTGAAATGCCAACGAGCCAGACAAGCGTCATACCAATCGTTTCCGCCACCCACGGCGATTTGCCGACGTAAGCCCTGTAATTGTCCGAGTACGTTCTCGATCATCGGCACTTGAGTGCCTATCCAGCTTTCGACTTGAGTTTCGCTAATCGCCGCTATCGATCGACCGGGGTTGTCGGAGACGATTTTCAAGCAATGGATCAATTCGCTGCTGCCGAAGCGGACGGCGGTTTCGTAAAACGCCGACGCTTCCATGTCATATAAGGCGTCTTGGAGGTATGCCGTGTTCGGTTTCGACGAGGTGATCAGGCTGGCGGTCGGGCAGAGAAGGTCGAACGGCAGCTGCGGAAAGAAACAGCGGCCGGTGTCGGCGTCGACGACCTTGTCGGCCAAACAGACGTGGCCGATCGGATATTCCGGATGACCGGCGACGCCGAGATTAAGCAATACCGGATTAGTTACCGGCCGCAGGGCTAAGGCATACGCCACCGCGCCGGCCATCGCCGTTTTGCCGATACCGCTGACGACCACGGTGCCGGCAGGGCCGGTGTACATCGAAAATGCCGAACTGTCGGAAGTCTTTTTCAGACTCCAGGCGCGGATCAGCGGTTTGGCTTCGCAGGCGAGCGCGGTAAAAACAAAGCGGTAAGGTGCAGAGTGGGTCACATTTTTCGAGAAAATTATCTTTATTAATTAACAGATTGTTGAAGCTTATTAATAACTCACTTAAATTTAGACTTCGTCAATTTGAAAAGGAGACGTACCGTGATCGCATCCCATTCGTCAGTGACCGAAACCACATCCACCCATCTGCACTGGGTTGAAGCCCTGCGCGAGGAACGTAGCGCGCTTTGGTCCCTGTATTGCCAAATCGCGGAAATGAAACCTTTCAGCGACGCTGGTCAGGTTAGGCCGATGCTATCCCAATTCTCGCAACTGCTGATCGATTACGTGTCGCTTGGTCATTTTGGGATTTACGAGCACGTATTGAGCGACGCTAAAGGCGCGTCGGAATTGCTGTCTTACGCAGGCAAGATTTATCCGGTGTACTCGAATACCACCGAGTCGGCGGTGACGTTCAGCGAACGCTACGACGACGGTCGGCGCAATTTCAAGACCGACAATTTAGCCAGCGATCTGTCCGAACTCGGCGAACATCTTGCCGAGCGGATGGAACTTGAAGACCGGCTTTGTTCCATGCTGTTGCATTGACCGATCTTCGCTACCGCCGATCCAACGCCGGCGGCAAGCTATTTCGTTTCATCGCCCGAGGTGCCGGAAGCCGAACCGCTGGCACCTTTGACGAACAAGTCTTTCATTCGGCTGAAGGCCGCCAGTAGCGTTTTATCCATCACCACTTGATTGCCGATCGAAACGATGACCCTGGCCAGCTCCGGTATCCGGGTTTTGGTCGCCAACATGTAAATCGGCTGTACATACAGTATCGAATTGCCCATCGGCAATATCACCATACGGCCTTTCCGGACTTCGGAGCCTTGTTGGTTCCATAGCGTGAATTGGGCGGCGATTTCCGGATTTTGGTCGATCAGCGCATTGACCTGGGATGGACCGTTGACCTGGACCGCTTTGGGAAACTTGAATATCGTCAAGCCGGGTTGGTAGCTGTGATCGCAATTAATCGGGTCCATCGTGCCGGCAACGCCTACCATGCTCAAATTGTCTCTGTGCACCGGCGTCATTGGATTGATCATGACGAATTCTTCTTCGTCGTTACAGCGGTCGAAGTCCATCGTAATGAAATAAGGCAACACCGATTGGCCGTCCACGCTAGCGTATTCCCAGGTTTCGGCCTGCTCGTAGAAAAGCTCCGGGCTGCGCTGATGATACTTTGCGTAGATCTTCATCTGCATGTAGTACAGATCGCGCGGATAACGCAAATGTTGCAGCAGTTGGTCCGGCATATCCTTGAGCTTTTTGAATAGCCCTGGATATGCCCGATTATAGGCGGCGATAATCGGATCTTTGGGATCGGAGATGTAGTAATCGACGTCGCCGTCATAGGCGTCGACAACGATTTTCACCGAATTGCGAATGTAATTGAATTTATGCTTGCCGTCCAAATAATCGTCGGCGGCCGGCTTGGAGACCGGATAATAGTTGGATAGCGTGTAAGCGTCCTGAATCCAATAGAGCCGGTCTTTGTCGACGACCAGATACGGGTCTTTATCCAGATGTAGGAAGGGTGTCAGCGCGGTAATCCGCTCGTCGATATTGCGGCGGATCAACACCTTGCTTTGGTTGGAAATATTCGGCGAAAAAAAGATCTTTTCGTCCCGCAAATAAAACGCCAGCAACATTTTCCGAAAATACGATGGAATCGGGATGCCGGATTTGCCTTCGTAGTTGCTGCTGTCGCGCGAGCTGGAAATGTCCTTGACCGTTAAATTGTTCGGTACGATCGCGTATTGATACTTTTCCTGACCGTAGTAAATATCCGGGTGCGTGACCGAGAAGCCAACTTCGGAGCTCATGTTCAGGTCGCGCAAATACCAAACGATAGGGATGCCGGCGTCTTGAGCGGCCGGCGAAATCACCGCGCCGTAACCGTGCGTATAGCGCAAGTGTTTGTTTTCCCAGTTTTGCGCTTCCTTGGGCAGGCGTTCGATATTGACCTCGCGTGCGGCCAGATTGACTTGTTGATGATGGCCGTTGATGAAATATCGATCCTCGTCAACGGTCGGAAACACGTAATACGGCCGTATGCCTTGCAATTGCATGTAACTGTCGATCAAAAATTCGCGGTCCCAAACCGGAATATTTTCGAAATGCTTTTTGGTCGACCACTCTTCGATGTCCTTGGTGGCGTCCAGATTGACCTGAAAATCAATAGTTTTGATATTGTTCAGGTCGTATGCCGCCAACGTGGCGTCGATGTTACTCAACATCGATTCGCTTTCGGTACGCGTAAAATTGGGCTTGACGATGAATTTCTCGATCATCTCGGGAATAGAATGCGTGTGTTTCAAGCCGCCCACGCTCAGTAAACCCAAGGTCGCCAGCACCGCCGGCACCTTGCTGCGATGGCGTTCGGAAAACACGTAGAACAGCGCGGCTGCGGCGATCGCTACCACGAAGAAGATTTCCAGCCAGATCAGCGGCAGCTGATAGTGCAACTCAACGAAGCCGGGGCCGAAAAACACCGGTTCGTTGCTGTCCACGTACAGTAGCGAGAAACGCTCCAGCAAATATCCCCAGATCACGAAAGCAACGACGAACAGGAACAGTGCGCCCAGATGGATTTTCGCGCCAAGCGGGAATTCCTTGCTCTGGTTGGGAACGAAGATGTGCTCCAGCCAATAGAGCACGCCGGTGGCCGCCAACACTAGAGTGGCGGTGATCAGCAACTCTTTCTGAATCAGTATGTAGATCGGGTAGGCAAACATGTAAAAGCTGACGTCGTTGCCGTAAACCGGATCGATGACGCCCGACGCGTTGCCGAAAAAAAACAGCAAGGCTTGTTCCCATTGCAGATAGAACGGTACCGCGATCGCGATCGCCAGTAGCAGGGATACCGGCGTGTAGATCTTGGTCGAGCCGCTCATGAAGATTTCGGCGAAGCGTTGGAAGCGTTTACGTTTGCCGTCGTCGAGCAGCACCTCGTCGGGTGGATTTAGGCCCAGGTAGCGGGAGGCGATCCAGAAATGGAACATGAAGACGGCGAAGAAGAATACCGTCACGGCACCGGAGAAGATGAAGCGATAAAGTAATCTCAGCCAAAAATAGGGTTCGAATTCCAGCGAACGAAACCACCACAAATCGACAAAAAAATCGAGAAACACGAAGTAAAACGCGACGTATGACACGACAACGGCGACCAAGGTCGCCGCCACGAACGCGGGTAACAGTTTCCAGTTACGCATAATTTCCTCTTTGCTTAGATTCCGGCACCGCCGCGATGGGCGCTTTGCCGCGCGGTCGGTGATTAGAGATCGCCCCCAGCCAAGCATTCTAACACCCAAATCCGGATTGTGACCTTTCGGGGTAAGGGACTCGGTTGGCGTAATAGGGCGTTGTTTAGGGGTAGGAAAAAGAGTATGGTCGGCGTCAATAACGAGAGCTTATCGATTAAGCCAATCACAACGAGGAAGGGGGGAACTCATGGGTACATCCATGTCTATCGACGCCGGCAGACGCCGGTTTTTAAAGTATTCCGCCCTGGGCGGTGCGTGGGCGGCTTGTCCGCGATGGGTGAGTGCCGAGACGCTTCGAAATGCCCCGACGGCCGGTTTCCATCCGGACGTCGAGCTGGACTTCACGGCCAAGCTCGCTCGGGTCGAGATATTGAACCAAGGACCGGCGACGGCGGTGCAGAAATTTTTCGGTACTGTGCGCAAGGGCCCGGCGAATAGCCTCGTGCAATTGCCCAACAACTACCTTGGGCCGATTTTGAACCTCCAGCAGGGCCAGAAAGTACGGGTTTATTTCACCAATCAGCTTAGCGAGGCCACAATCATACATTGGCACGGCTTGCATGTTCCGCAAAGCAGCGACGGCCACCCGATGTATACGATAGCGCCGGGCGGGCAGTATGTGTACGAGTTCGAAGTACGTAACCCGGCCGGCACCAGTTTTTACCACTCGCACGCGCATAATCTGACCGCCGAGCAGGTCTATCGGGGATTGTCGGGGTTGATCGTGGTCCGGGACGTCGAGGAAGCCAAGTTGGATTTGCCGGACGGAGACTACGACCTACCGCTGGTGATACAAGATCGAAGCTTCGACAACCGCAACCAGCTCCGTTATGTACACGGCATGCCGCAACGGATGATGGGCTTTCTCGGCGATACGATTCTAGTCAACGGCAAGCCGAGCGCCGGGTTTCAAGTCAAATCCAGGGCCTATCGGTTCAGGGCCTTGAACGGGTCCAATTCCCGAATTTATAAGCTGGGCTGGGACGACGGCACGCCGCTGACCGCCATCGCTACCGACGCCGGTTTACTGGCCCGGCCGGAAACCCGGCCCTATCTGATGTTGGCGCCTGGCGAGCGTATCGATTTGTGGCTGGACTTCAGCGGCCGCGCGGTCGGATCGAAATTGACGCTATATAGTCTGCCGTACAGCGGGGCGATGCCGGCGATGTACGAACGGATGGGGCACGGAGGCATGATGCACGGCGGTATACACCAAGGCGCTAAATTTCCAATCGCGGTATTCGAAGTTACCGAAAAAGTCTCCGATTCGCCGAAATTGCCGGAAAAACTGGTGCCGTTCCGGCGCTTGACCGCCGCCGACACCGACAATGCCGATAGCCCGCTGCCGATCGCGCTTTCGATGCAGCCGATGCGGCCGCTATTGAACGGCATGTCGTTTGCGATGGACAGGGTCGTGGAAGCCGAGAAAGTACCGTTGGGATCGATCAAGAAGATCCGGATTTTTCACGACCATTCCCGCGGCGGTCACCGTGGCGGCATGGGTATGATGGGCGGTATGCGGCATGGAGGCGACGCAGACCCGAACCCCGAGCATGATATGGGGGGAATGGGAGGAGCGATGATGAATATGGCCCATCCGATTCATCTACACGGCCAGCAATATCAGATTCTGTCCCGACATGCCGCCGATACCGATGGCTACGCCAGCGTCAAGGACGGATTTATCGACAGCGGTTGGAAAGATACGGTGCTGGTGATGCCGGGAGAAGTCGTGGAAATCGCCAAACCGTTTCAGGATTATAAAGGCTTGTTTCTTTACCACTGCCATAACCTCGAGCACGAGGATTTGGGGATGATGCGGCAGTTTTACGTTTATTGACGCGGGAGTGGCTCCGAGCGAGGCGCTCGGAGCCGTGCAGCATTATTTTTTGGCGAACATCGACAGGATGCGTTCGCGGTTGATGTAAGCCGCGTACAGCAAGCCGCCAAGCAGAATACCGTTAAACAGTTGACCGAAGAACGACGTGTCCGAGCCGGTCGGTTGCGCCGTTGCGTCGGTTTTCGGCGCTACCGGCGGGGGCGGCACGAAAGCGGCCTGCTTTTTAGTGGTGATTTCCGGCAAGCCTAAACTTTTCCAGGCGTCGTAATCTTGCCAGGCCGGAAATTTGCCTTGCCAGAATTCCTTGGTGAAATAAGGCGCCAGACTCATGCCGTGAACTTTGGGTATGCCCCGTTCGTCCATGAACCCTTTGTAGACGACCAAGCTGATGTCGCCGCCCTCGCCCATGCCGTTGGTCGTGAACGATTTTTCGACGTGGTCGTGGAACATCCACACGCCTTGACCGAAGCTATTCAGGCCGTCGTCGACGCCGTTCAGTTCCAAATCCAGACGTTGCGCCGGCACCATGCCGTGTACATCGCGTTTGATGTAGGAAGACGGGCCGTTATCGACGCCGTCGTAGTGCGTCACCATCGGCTTGTGGCCGTGTATGTGCAGCGCGAAGGCTTCTTCATGACCGTTGAGAACCCGCAGTTTCACCTTTTTGTTTTCTTCCATCAGAATCAACGATTCCCGCAAGGTGTACGGAAACGAGCGCCCGTTCAGCATGAAGTAATCGGGCTTGGCATCGGTGATGTCGTATTCCTGATTCAAGCGGCGCGCCAATAGGCGCGGATCATTGGCCGACCGAGCCATTTCGTGCAATTCCTTGTCGGCGGACTGGTAGTGTAAGTCGTATTCGGCCGCGTACTTTTCCTTGACGGCGACCGAAGGATGGCGAACCTGGCCGTTGCCGACGTTGAAAACTTGCACCCAGTTGTTCGGCCGGTTTTCCTCGACGACGAAAATGCCTTGCAAACCCATCGGAATGTGGACGTGCGGCTGGACGTGGCAATGGTAATACATCGTGCCGGGTTGGCGCGGCTTGATCACGTAAGTTTTGCTTTGGCCGGGCAACACGTCCATTTGGCTGGTTTGACCGACGCCGTCGTTGCCTTCGCCGCTATGATCCATGTAGGGATGGTCGATGCCGTGCAAATGGATGGAGTGCGGAAAGTAATGATTGTTTTCCAGTACGATCCAGACAATGTCGCCCTGCTCGACCCTGATCGTCGGCGATGGCGCTCTAAGCAGAGGGTTGGCGATGGGTTCGTAAAGACTCAGTGTCGACATGTCGCGAGTTTTCGGCGCGAATACCCAGAAGGTCGGTTGAATGCCGGGCGCGATGTCGAAAGTGGTGGTCGGTTCGCGCATGTCGGGCGAATGGCCGTTCAGTTCGGCGATTTCCAGCTTGATGATGTAATGGTCGGGATCGCCGTCGCCGTCCATATCGTTGCTGACAGTCAGCGCGTCGGCGGCCAACTGTGTTTCCATCAGCGTCGCCATCGATATATTGTTGGTGCCTTTGACGAAGGCCGCGACCTCGGCGGGATTATCTGGGTTACACATCCGTGATTCTTGTATTTCCACACCGTCGATCACTTGCGCGTCACGCCATTTGGCATCGGTAAATTCCGAACAAACTTCCTCTGCCGCACCCAATTTAACGCTGGTCGAGCTCGGCAGCTTGTCGGCGACCGCTAGAGCCAGCGGAGACAACGGCAGCAGCAGAGCCCCACACAGCATGGGGATAACCTTTTTATGCATAGAAAAACCTCATAAAGCAGACGACTATCTAGCCACCCGGGTGGCGGCCAAAAACATTAGAAAAGCGCGATACTGTAACCAGAACCCATAGGCAAAGTACAGCAATTCTTTATTACCGGAGCCGCTTGGATAGATGCGGTTTTCGCAAACCAAACAATGCCCTTTATAATTCCACGACGCTAGCAAATTACTAGCCGATCCGGCCTTCTTCACTGATTTCATCGCTATCATGCCCAGCTCCAGAATCCTGCTGTTCCTATTGTTGATACTTGCCGTTCACGGCGGTTACGACTGGTTGTCCAATCGCCCGCAAGACGCGGGTACCGACGTGCCTTCCGGCAAACTGCGCAGTTTGTCGTTCGCGCCATTCCGCGAGGGCTATAGTCCCCTAGAAGAGATTTATCCGCTCGCCGAACACGTCGAAGAAGATTTGCAGGTGGTGGCCGATAAGACCGAAACCATCCGCACCTATTCGAGTCTGGGCGGTTTGCAGCCGACGCCGGATTTGGCCCGCAAATCCGGCTTGAAAATGATACAAGGCGCCTGGATAGGCGGAGGTTATAAGGATAACCGCAAGGAAGTCGATGCGTTGATCCAATCCGCCAACGCCAATCCGGATGTGGTGAAACGGGTGATTGTCGGTAACGAGGTGCTGCTGCGCGGCGAGTTGGACGTGGATCGGCTGATCGGCTACATCCGCGAGGTGAAGCGGGCGGTCAAGCAACCGGTGTCTTACGCCGATGTGTGGTCGATGTATATGAAGCATCCCAAGTTGTTCGCCGAGGTGGATTTCATCACCATCCATATTTTGCCCTATTGGGAGGACGAGCCGATTTCGGTCGATAATGCCTCCCAGCATTTGGAAAAGATCGTTCGCCAAGTCGAAAACGAAGCGCGCGGCGTGGCACCGGGCAAACCGATATTAATTGGCGAGTCGGGCTGGCCCAGCGCCGGGCGGCAACGGGGCATGGCGGTACCCGGCGTGGTCAACGAAGCCAAGTTCATTCGCGGCATGATACAGGTCGCCAATCGGCACGGCTTCGACTACAACATCGTGGAAGCCTTCAACCAACCCTGGAAAAGCGAGCTGGAAGGCGTGGTCGGCGCCAATTGGGGTTTGTTGTCGGTCGATAGGGAGCCGGTGTTTCCGTTGACCGGACCGGTTTACGAAAACCCGGATTGGCCGATTACTTATGCGCTCGCCTCGTTATTGCTGCTGTTGGCGGCTGGGCTTTTTCGAAATTCACTGGCGACGTTGCCTATTAGTCGCTTGATTTTGTTTTTGGCGTTGGCCCAAGTGTTTGCCGCCTGTTTGGTGGGTTTGGCCGACTTTCTTTGGTATACCAGTTATAGCGTTTGGCAACGCGCCTATACCGTGGTTATCACGCTTGCCAATACCGGTTTGGCGGCCGCGTTGTTGTATCGTTGTTCGGCGATTTTACGCGATAAAGCCGGCGATTTCGGAATGGCCAATATCTTGCGCACCGCGTATATGCTGTTTATCGGTTTGGCGTTCTATAAAACATACGGTTTGGCTTTTCACGGCCGATATTTGAGTTTTCCAATCGAACAGTTTGCAATACCCGCGCTCGGTATCCTGGGTTTGATGGCTTGTCAGTGGCTGGCGCACGGCAAGATCAATCGTCAGCTATTGTCTTTCGATCAATTAATCGGTTGGAATTTAGGTCGTCGGCGCGATCCGCTGATCGCTTATTCCCTGATGCTAGCCTGTTTGGCGATGGTCTTTGGAGAAGCTATGGCCTTCTTGGGCGGCCGAGATTTTATCCAGGCCCATCCTGGATTGTCCGCAGGTTTACCGGTCGCGTTGGAATATACCTTATATAACCGGCAACTCTTGAGCTGGTTAGGTTGCTTGGTAACGTTGTCGCTGCCGTTCTGGACCAATCGTCACCGCGCCGAATGACATTGATTCCGGCCTAACCGTGTGCGAAGTAATTTTTGACGCGGATCGAGTGACAGTTTGCCGCGCGGCAATTTGTCACATTTCCAAATCGAGAGGATGCCAATAAACTATGTGCAACTCTTGTATGCGCTCCCTCTCCTAAAGGGTAAAGAGTTTAATATCCTTCCTCAATGCGGCCTCAGTGCCGCATCTTTTTTTGGACGAGGTTACTTATGGAACGGAACTTTTGCTCTACTAAGTCCGCGTTTGTTCATCCCAACGAGCTAAATCGGCGGACGGCTTTCCATGAAGCGGGGCATGCCGCCGCGATACATTTAGGCAATCGCCAAAAACAATTACCCCCGGTATTTTTCGAAATCCAACTTAAACGTCCCAGTCTCGATAGTCGATACTTTACCGCCAAAGTCGTCGATGGCAATTTAATTCAAAATTTGCCGATAGCGGTGCTGGAAAGTTTCGCCACATTTTCCGACGAACCCTATCAGCATAGTTGTCAAAGGGCTTACGAAGCCGATGTCGTCAACTTATTGGTCGGGCCTTTGGCCGAAGCTAAATATGTGGCTATTCGAGACGACGAGGTTTTCAACCTGGGTCTAATGAGTTTTGAAGCCCTACATAATTACGGCGGTTACAGCGACTTGGAAAAAGCCGAAGGGTATTTGGAATGTTTCATCGCTTCCAAAGCTCAGCGCGAAGAAAAAATGCAGGAATTGCTGGAACAGGCTTTCCGTTTCGTCGAAAACTCCTGCCATTGGCAATGTATATTAAGTTTGGCGAATTTTATCCTGGATAGCCAGCAGGAAGTCATTTCCTGCGACGAGGCAATCGGTATTTTCGATCGTTGCTTGGAGCCGGTAGCTCTATTTCAAAAGTTTACGAGAACGGTAAGTTACGCGTAATCGTTATTGCCACCGAATTTAGCCGTTTTGTCGAAACAAACAAGTCGATTCGGTTAGTTGTCAATCTCGGCCGCATACACCGTGCATCGGTTGCGGCCCAAGCGTTTTGAATGGTACAAGGCCTTGTCGGCTCGGACAAAGACATCGTC
Source organism: Methylomonas koyamae (assembly GCF_001644025.1). Taxonomy (GTDB): domain Bacteria; phylum Pseudomonadota; class Gammaproteobacteria; order Methylococcales; family Methylomonadaceae; genus Methylomonas; species Methylomonas koyamae_A. The sequence continues at coordinate 10,138 of NZ_LUUK01000221.1, read as the reverse complement.
GTGCGTATCGTCGTTGTCGAATGCGCTAATACCGCAGCTTAACGTCAGATCGATTTGCTCGCCGTTGGAATTAAAGCCGCATCCTTGAATCATTTTCCGCAAATGCTCGGCGACTTCCAGTGCTTGCAGCGCGCTGGTGTTGGGCATCAACATCACGAACTCTTCGCCGCCATAGCGCGCCACGAAATCGGTTTCGCGACAATTGTTAGCCAGCAATTGACCAACCAGGGTCAGGGTTTTGTCGCCGGCTTTGTGTCCGTAAGTATCGTTGATGCGCTTGAAATAATCGATATCCCAAATCACCAGAGACAACGGCGAACGATAGCGGCGCCACCGGTTTTGCTCCATTTCGGCCCGGTTGTTGTAGGCGGCGCGGTTCGGTAGCCCGGTCAACGGATCGCCCAAGGCGCGGTCGTGTTCAATTTTCAGTTTGGTCCGTAGCGATTCGGTTTCCGATTCCAGTTCCATCAGCTTGAGTGCCATCGTCTCAATCTTCAGCTGGGCTTCTTGTTGTCTGGCATCTTCTTGCTGTTTGTGTTCCAACAGTTGTAGTAACAGCCGATCCAGATGTTCGCCGGTCTTGCTTTTGACGCTGCTCAATTCGTCGACAGAACGCATCGTATCCTGAAAATCGTGAACTTGGCGTTGTATCGAATGATTCAACGAGTCGCGACTATCGATCGACAGTCGATTCGCTTCGCTGGCGATTTCAGCTTGTTGCTCGATCTCGATCAATTGATTGCTCAAATCGGATAAGAACGCATCAACGCCGGATTGTTCGGAAACGGTAAAATCCCGAACGTTCAACAACAGGCTGAATGCCGAATCGATAACTTTTCGATAGGATTGTTCGCCGTCGCGTTCTCGAATGCGTTGCCGCAATGACGTGGTATGTTGCTGGAAGCGTAGCGGTACTTCGGATTCGGCGAGCAGTTCGTCCAGGCGGTTTAATAGATAATCGTCCTGGGCGGCTGGGTAGGTTTGCGTTTCCGGTTTGACGTCCTGTTTGGTTTTGGAAATATGTAGCAGGGTTTTGGAAACCGAGTGCAAGTCGCCGATCAAATCGTTCAAATTGGCGCCGTTTCTGAGCTTGCCGCCTATCGTCACCAAATGGGGTTCCAATAATTTGTGGCTGCCCTGGCTAAATATCAGCAGTTGCAACACCAATTTGTACAAAAACTTTTCGATGTCGGCCGGTTTGGCGTACGGGGACATGACTTCCATTTAATAAATCCCGATTATGCGACTATGCAACGATTTCGGCCGTTCTGTTTGGCTTGATATAAACCTTTATCGGCCCTGTCGAAGATGGTTTCTTGGGTGTCGTTGGCGGCAAATTGACTGATGCCTCCGGAAATCGTGATCGCCAAACGGTTACCGTTCGCTACGAAGCCGCTGTTGCCGACGATGGCCCGCAATTTTTCGGCGACCGACAACGCCGCTTGGGCATCGGTGTCCGGCAACAGCATCACGAATTCCTCGCCGCCGAAGCGGGCAACGAAGTCGCTTTGCCGACAGTGTTTGGATAACAGTTTGGCGATGGCTACCAAGGCCTTATCGCCGGATTTGTGGCCGTAGGTGTCGTTGATGGCCTTGAAAAAGTCCACGTCCCAGACGATCAACGAGAACGCCTGAAGAGTGCGTCGATAGCGCGCGATTTCGAGGTCAATCCGTTCTTCGAACGCAAGCCGGTTTGCCAAACCGGTCAACGGATCCCGCGTGGCGCGGTGTTGCGCTTGGTCCAAGCGTTCCCGCAATTCGCCGGATTCCGCTTCCATGTCTTTCAATTTTTCCGATAACACCCGCAATTCGCGGTCGACTTTTTCGCGTTCCTGCTGTTCCAGTTGATTGTGAGCTTGGATTTGTTGGCTAATGGTCTGCAAGCGGCTATTGATCAACTGTTTGAGGGGTTCGAGCTGGGTGGCGTTGGCCGATTGCGTTTGCAAATCCACCAGTTGATCCGAGACCGTGCGATCCAGCAGGTTACGTTTTTTGGCCGAAGATTCGTTAGCCAGATTGACGCCGATGGCCTTGATGCCCAGCTCGGTCAACTGTTCGGTCAATTTCGACAGAAACGCCGCCATTTCCAATTGCTCGGCTTCCATGTATTTTTTGATGGTGAGCAATAACGCCACGGTGTCGTCGAAAATGGGTCCCAATGACTGGTTTTCGTTCAGACGGTGCTTGAGTTGCGCCGATTTCTCGGCGAATTGGGTTGGAATATCGATGCTTTCAAGCAGTCTCATTAACTGCAGATTGATGGCCTTCTTGTCGATCTCGGCGAAATCCAGCGCCAAATCGATACTGTTGGCCGATTTGTCCTGGTCGATCAACTCCAGCAGCGCCATGTACAGCGCTTGATTATTGGCGAATTGCCGGTTTTGGTAGCGTTGCTGTATATCTTCGAACTGGTCTGGCCATTGCGGATACAGCTTGCCCAGAAATTCGAACAGCAATGTGGAATCGAGCGGATGATTGGCGCCATCGTCTTCCAGCATGATCAAGGCACTGGAGAACGCGGTCAGTTCCTTTTGCAGCAACTGGCTTTGCAAGCCATTTTTCAGTAGGTTGCGTATCCGGTTTAAGTGGGGGTCCAATTGGCGATTGAGACCCTTAACCGCCAACGCGAAACGGACGATGGTTTTACAAAGCAGATCTTCGTTGGCCTTGTACTGTTTTTCGGTTTTTTCCTGGTCTTCAAGCAGGCGGAAGTACTTTTCCTTCCACTGTTCCTGCCCGTCATCCTTGTTCCTGAAAAAAACCATGAAACATGCCCCAAAATTTACAATTCGCCGACGGAGAATTATAGACTATTCAATATAAGTCGCGCGGCGGCCGGACCTTGGCCCGGCCGAACAACGCGCTGGGGCTGGTTATTTCTTTTGGGATTCTTGCGCGATCAGTTCGTTGGTCACGCTAATCATATTGGCTTGGGATTTGGCGGATTGCCCGGTCACTTTATATTTGCCGTTAATAATCAAGGCCGGTACGCCGGTGATGCCGTAGCGCGGCCCCATCGCTTCGGCCTGACGCAATTTGGCGTCCACCAGGAAAGAATTGTAAGCATTGCGAAAATCTTCGTCCTTGACGCCGTGTTCGGCGAAGAACTTAGCCAGTTCGTCTTCGCTGATCAGTTTTTGTTTTTTGTTCTGAATGGTGTCGAAAAAGTCGGCGTGGACTTTTTCAAGGACGCCGAGGGCCTCCGCCGTAAAATATGCCTTGGCGTGCTTGCCCCAGATGTCGCTAAAAACCGCGGGTTGGCGGATGAACTCGACATTGGCCGGCTTGGTTTTCAGCCATTCCGCCATCGACGGTTCCAGGCTGTAGCAATGCGGGCAGCCGTACCAAAAGAATTCGATCACCTCGACTTTCTCCGGATTTTGTACCGGTTGGGCGGGGGTCAAGGTTTCGTAGCCGCCTTCCGCGCGCGCCAGCGCGGTGAAGCAAAACAGGCCTAATATCGCGATTTTTTTCAACATCTATAGTTCTCCGTAAGAATGAAATCCCAACAAAAATGTTATCCCGGTCGGCATGAATGAAACAGGCTACATGGCCGCCGACCCGGCATTGTCGGTTCAGACTCGGCTGTCCCGATAAAGTGCCGACACTATAGCGGGCACGACGAAAAACGCAAAATTCGGGCGGATCAAGACGGGTCGGCGCGACGGCTGGCGTTACGCTGGAAGCCGATTCGGCAAGCTCCGCATCCGGCTGTTTTAGGAGGAGGTCGGATGTCGCCCGTTGCGGGCCGACAATGCGGAGGGAGGCGGTGAGCCGATTCAACCGGCTTGTTTGGCGAAACAGCGACAGATGGCGCCGCCGGTCCGAAAAGGCCGGCGGCGGATTAGGCTACTTCATCGTGGAGATGTAGTACGCAACGGCCTGGATTTGCTGGTCGGTCATTTTCCCGGCAATCATGTGCATCATGTTTTCCGGATTGTTGCTACGGGCGCCGGATTTGAAATCGGTCAGCGACTTAATCAAATAATCGGCGTGCTGAGAGTGCAGGGCTGGGAACGCGGCCGGTTTGTTGCCTTCGCCGAAGGGGCCGTGGCAGGCCACGCATGCGGAAACTTCGCGGCTCAGATCGCCGTTGCGGTACAGGTCGCTACCTTGAGCGATCAGCGCGGTCAATTCGGCCTTTTTCTGTTCGTCGGTTTTGGCGGGCGCCTCGTCGTCGTCATTGTCCGGTAGTTTCGGAGCCGGGTTGCCGGCGATGCGGTTAGCTGAATAATAGGTGGCGATTTCTTGTATCGCTTGTTCGTCCAGGCCGGCCGCCAACGGCGCCATCATCGGCGAATTGCGGGTGCCGGATTTAAACGCTTGCAACTGTTTGGCCAGATAATTTTGGTGTTGGCCGGCCAGTTTGGGAAAGCTAGGCATCATGCTGTTGCCGTCTTCGCCGTGGCAACCGGCGCAAGCCGCCGCCTTGGTTTTGCCCGCGCTATTCCCCTGCGCGTACGCGTGGCCGGTAAAGGCCAGCGCCAGGGTGACGGAAACAGTCAGCAGTTTTTTTATCATTATTTGAAGCCCCTGTTCAGGATGATGGATCGACATAAGCAAATGGACACTTGCCTATAGACGTTATAATGCCGGGATTCTAACCGATTTAATTTGACTAAGCGAGATCGTCATGAACCCCCTTTATCATCAGGCCTCATTCGTCGCCAGCGCGCCGAGATTGCAAGATGCGCCGCCGGATCAAGGGATGGAAATCGCCTTTGCCGGCCGTTCCAATGCCGGCAAATCCAGCGCGATCAATACGCTGGTACAGCAAAATGCGTTGGCCAGGGTCAGCAAAACCCCCGGCCGCACCCAATTGTTGAATTTCTTTCGCATCGACGACGAGCGCAAGTTGGTCGATTTGCCAGGCTACGGCTATGCCAAGGTGCCGGAGGCGATGAAACGGGAATGGCAACAAATGATGGAAACCTATCTGAAGAATCGCAAAGCGCTATCCGGCATCGTGTTGGTGATGGATATCCGTCATCCGTTGACCGATTTCGATTGGCAAATGGTGGAGTGGTGCGAGATTAGCAAGCTGCCGCTGCACATCCTGCTGACCAAAGCCGACAAATTGAAATACGGCGCCGCCAAAACCACGTTGTTACAAGTGCAGCGCGATTTGAGCCGGGCCGAAATCGTCGTCAGCCTGCAATTGTTTTCGGCCTTGAATAAAACCGGCATCGACGACGTACACCAGGTGTTGGACGAATGGTTTGGATTTTCGTCCGAACCGAGCGATTGAAAGCGCCTGATAGTGCCGGCGATCCCGCGTGAAGGCTAGCCCAAGCCTATCCGCAATCTCGATCGTCGAGGTCCGGCGCGAGGCCTCGATCCGTTCCATCCATTCAACAGCGAACCAATTGCCGCCATGAAAACCGCCGGTTTTTCGATATTCGGACTGATCCTCGCCATCGCCGCCGCTGTCTACGGACTGCTCGCGGCATCGTTGCCGAACCAAGACGGCGAGATCCGTTTGTCGGGCTTGTCGGCGGAAGCGACGGTGCGGAGCGACGACTTGGCGATTCCGACCATCGCGGCGCGGAATCGGGACGACGCTTTTCGGGTGCTGGGCTTTCTGCACGCCCGCGACCGGTTGTTTCAAATGGAATTGATGCGGCGCAAGAGCGCCGGCCGCCTGGCCGAGTTGTTCGGCGATTCGGCGCTGGCGCTGGACCGCAAGCAGCGGATTTTCGGTTTCGAGCGGGTCGCCGGGCAAATCTTTGCGGATATGCCGGAAACCCAGCGCTCGGCTTTGCAGGCCTACGCCGCCGGCGTCAACGCGTATCTGACTCGAACCACGATATTGGCGCCGGAATTTCTGGCGCTGCACTTGCGCCCTGAGCCGTGGCGGCCGGAAGACAGCCTGCTGGTGGTGTTGGCGATGTTCCAAACCCTGAACGGCTACGAGCAGGACGAGCGCATGGCCAGCGTGATGGCCAAGGCGTTGCCGGCCGATTTGCTAACCTTCCTAACCCCCGACACCGATGCTTACGCGACCGTACTGACCGGTGGCGACCGACCGCGCCGCTACAGTCCAAACCTGCCCCGCGATGCGCTGGCGGCATTGCCGGAAGCCGGCCGGCAACTGGCGGTCAACCGCGTCGATGCCGACAACGCGGTCGCCGGTTCCAACAATTGGGCGGTATCCGGGCGCAAGACCGCCGACGGCCGGGCCATCGTCGCCAACGACATGCATCTGGCCTTGGGTGTGCCGAATATCTGGTATCGCGCCGAGTTGCAATACCGGGACCAACGCGTGTACGGCGTGACGCTGCCCGGCGTGCCGGGCGTCATTGTCGGCGGCAACGACAACGTGGCTTGGGGTTTCACCAACGTCACCGCCGATTTATTCGACCTGGTGAGCTTGGATACCGACGCTGACCATCCCGGCGCCTACCGCACCCCGCAAGGTTGGCAACGCTTCGCCAGCCGGCGTGAGACCATCAAAGTCAAAGGCCAACCGGACGTCGACATCGAACTGCGCGACACGATTTGGGGACCGGTATCGGACCAGCCCTTGCTCGGCAAGCCGGTGGCGATCAAATGGACCGCGCTGGAACGCCACGGCGTCGATTTGGGCTTACTCGATCTGGACGGCGCCGCCAATGTCGATCAAGCAATGACACTGATTAACCGGGCTGGCGGTCCGCCGCAAAACGTGGTCGTCGCCGACCGGGACGGGCGCATCGGCTGGACCTACATGGGCCGTTTCCCAAAACGGAGCGGCTTCGACGGTTTGATCAGCCGCTCCTGGGCGGATGGCGACATCGGCTGGCAAGGCTTCATTCCGCCGGAGCAATTGCCGAGATTGGCGGACCCGGCCGAGGGCTTTATCGCCACCGCCAACAACCGCACGCTGGGCGCCGACTACCCTTATGTGATCGGCCACAACTGGGCGCTGGGCTACCGCGCGTTTCGGATCGCCGAATTATTGCGCGGCAAGGACAAGATCGACGAATCGGCCATGTTGGCGATTCAGCTCGACAGCCGGGCCGGCGCGCTGGACTTTTACCGGCAACTGGCACTGGACGAACTGCGAAACCTATCCAACAAGGACGGCGATTTGCAAAGCGCCGAACGCGCGTTGCAGGCCTGGGATGGCAGCATGAACGCCGCCAGCGTCGGCGCCGCCCTGGTCAACGAATTTCGCAAACGACTGGCGGAAACCGTGTTCGCCAAAATCGTCGCGGCTTGCCGGGTTTACGATCCGGAGTTTCGTTATGCCTGGCGGGCCATGGAAACCCCGCTGCGCCAACTGTTGACGGAACGTCCGCAAGGCTTGCTGGCGGAATCCTACCGCGACGACTGGCAGGCGATGATCGCCGATACGTTACGCCAAACGGTTCGCGCGCTACGCGAGCAATATCCGGGGACAGAACCGGACCGGCTAAGCTGGGGGGAAACCCACCCAATCAGCGTGCGGCACCCATTTACCAAGGCCGTGCCGCAACTGGCCGCGTTACTCGATCTACCCGCCTTCGCCAGCCCAGGTTGCGCCAGCGTTTGCGTGCGGGTCATGGACAACGCCCACGGCGCCAGCGAGCGCCTGGTGCTGTCGCCGGCGCATCCGGAAGACGCGATCCTGCAAATGCCGGGCGGTCAGTCCGGCCATTTTCTATCGGCCCATTACCGCGACCAGCAAGCCTTCTGGCAAAATGGCCAACCGGCGGCGCTGTTCGGCGCATCCAAACCGCACCTGCTAAAGGTGTTACCGGAATAAGTCGGCGTCGCGAACTTCTTACCTTAACCGCACCGGCCAGGCCGGACCCCGAATCTGATGAACACTGCTTCAAGCCGGCCGGCGGCCAATCCGCGCAACCTTTCCGAGTGGTGGCTGCCGGTTCTATCCGGCCTATTCATCGGCACCAGTTACATTCCGTTTCCGCCCTGGGCCTCGCTGTTCGGCTTCGTGCCGTTGTGGCTGTTCTGGCAGCGGCAAACCGCGTTGAAGCCGGTCGTTTACAGCGGCGCGCTGACCAGTACGGTCTACACCCTGATCGGCTTCAATTGGGTGACGTATACGCTGCACGAATTCGCCCAGGTGAATTGGTTGGTCGCCGGGATCGGCATGCTGATTTTCGCGATGTTCGGCCACGTGTTCGCGCCGCTTGCCGGAATTGCCTGGTTTGGGCTGCGCCGGTTCGCGGCTGGCCGCGCCGGGCTGTCCTACGGACTGATGGCGGTAACCACCGCCCTGGCCGAGTTGTACGTGCCGATGCTGTTCAAATGGAATTTCGGCTATAGCTGGTATGGCGCCGGCCTGCCGCTTTACCAATGGGCCGAGTTCGTCGGCTTCGCCGGCCTCAGCATGCTGACGATACTCGCCAATCTGTGGCTGCTGTTCGCCTGGCAACGCCGCCGGCAATGGGCCGGCAAACTGGCCTTGCTGGGATTTTTGTTGGCCTTCGCCGGCGCCAATGGCGGCGGCCTGTGGCTAAAACAACGCTTGCCGGAGCCGGACGCCGCGTTGGACGCGTTGCTGGTGCAAGCCAATATCGACAACGGCCAAAAACGCGCAATGGAAGGCGGCAAGGGTTACCGGGCCGAAATCCTGACCGAATATTTCCGAGCCACCGACCTCGGCCTGGAAAAATCGCCGAACGTGCATTTTGCAATGTGGTCGGAAACCGCGTTCCCGTCGCTGCTCGGCGGCGAATTCAACCAATCGCCTTACGCCGCGTTGCTGAGCGAATACCTGCGCAACCGCCAATTACCGCTGCTGACCGGCGCCTACGGCCGGGACCGCAACGGCGACATCACCAATTCGCTGTTCGCGGTCGATCAAACCGGCAAGGTGCTGGAGCCGCACTACAGCAAAACCATTTTGTTGGCGCTGGGCGAATACCTGCCCGGCGCGGAAACCTTTCCTTGGCTGAAAAAGCTGCTGCCGATGGTCGGCCAATTCGGCCGCGGGCCGGGGCCGACCGTATTGCTGGAGATGAACGGCTTCAAAATGGGGCCGCAAGTCTGCTACGAAAGCCTGTTTCCGGAATTTTCCAAGGGCCTGGCGGACTTGGGCGCGCAATTCATCGTCAACGTCACCAACGATTCCTGGTACGGCACCTGGCAGGAACCCTACCAGCACCTGTACATGACCTTGGCGCGCGGCATCGAATTCCGCCGCCCGGTGTTGCGGGTCACCAATACCGGCATTTCCACCGTGTCGCTGGCCAACGGCGACGTGCTGCCGTTTTCGCCCTTCCACACCCGCTGGGCCGAAGCCTACCACGTGCCCTTCCTGGCCGAACCGCCCGCCACTTTCTATCAGCGCCATTTCTATCTGATGCCGGGGTTGTTATGGGCCGGGCTGCTGGGATTGCTGGGCGCGGGCGTGTTGCTCAATAAACGGAAGTGCCGGGAAACGTGAGGACTATCGTTTGCGATTGATGGGCTGGGTATTCGGTTGGTATCGGTTGGTACCTGTAGCTACGGGAGTCTAGCTTGACATAAAGTGCCTACCTGATAGAGTCGGCGGCAAATTAATACGGAGGCAAAAGTGCCTGAAAAAGCGGTTAATATTGGCTTATACGGGCGGATTTGCCTGATAATCAATAGTTAGGCCGCTTATGTCGCAGACCAAAACGTTTCCGATCGCAACGCTATATGTGCCGTATGTGCTTTGCATTGGCCTTGGAGCTTTGTACCTGGCTCTTACTGGTCAAACTCTACAGTCCGCATATCCAGCATTCATAAGCGTCTTCGCGTCGTTCTTTATTTGGAATATCTATTTATCCTTTCGCAGTAAGCACTATCAAATTGGCATTTTCGTGTTTAGTCGAAAAGATCATTCATCTGGGTTTTGGTTTAATGTGGTCGCTAATGTCTTTGCGACCGGAATAGTTTTTTGGTGGGGAGTCCACGCTGCCTAAAATCTCGGTCAACTGGGACTTCTGCAAGCTAACTTCGCCGCTTGCATCCGCCGGTTATTTCAACCGTTTGCCATTTCGTAAGCTATAGGTTATGAGTAGAAAATCCCAACGAGCCGCGTAGGGTGGGCACGGTGTTTGTGCCCACGCGGATTGAAAGCATATTTATTTTGTGTTTCGCTAACGTGAAGCTGATTTTAATGTCGGGTTTCGGCCCGACAGCCGAGATACTTTCGCTACGAAAATCATCCATGGTTTTCGCCCTT
>NZ_LUUK01000220.1 GCF_001644025.1 Methylomonas koyamae | reverse complement strand
ACTTTTTGCTAAGAGCTTAACATCTCTTGGTGTAGCAATTTCTGGCGCAATCACTTCGTAGAAAAGATTCATGAAATGCAATTCCTGATTTTCATCAGGGATTCCGCAAATCGCGTGAATTTTTTGCAATAACTGGTTAATTAGATCGGCGTGCTGCGGTTCCGGCAATTCAAATGAAGCCTGAACTATTTTTTCTAAGTAATGAGGACCTTCGGACGGAAAACGTTCAGAAATAATGGTCTCTGCAAGAATACGGTCATAGACAAGTAAGTAAACAACATTTGGCAATCGGCCTACGGATTTTACTAAGCGGAAAATCAATATTGCCTCATCAGGAGAAAGCCTATCAATATCATCAATCACAATTAAAAATCGCCGTTTTTGTTCGGCGAGTGCATGCGACAATTCCTGATGTAACGCTTCTACGCTTTCATCCTGTGCGATCAAACCACTCAACCATTCCATAGTACCAGCGGCTACACTCCCAGCCCCATTCCCCCCAGCCAAATCTACGGCCGAACCTACCGCCGAGCCAGCACGCAACAGACGCGACCCGAGTTTTGACAATGTTTTTTTTAATCGAGCCGAGAGATTTGGGCTAATCCCGGCATAGAGTTCCCGAAAAAACGCTAGCGCTAACGCCTCCTCACCACGGAACCACCAACACGCAAAATTGATAACGGTGAGGTCATTTTTTTCGATATCCGACTTGAGGTGATGAAGAATTAGATTTGTTGCACTGCTCTTGCCAGAGCCCCATACTCCATTAAGCGCGATAACTGAACCGTGAGGATTGGTCAATTTTCGAATACTGTTCGCCAATGTCCGAGCGAAAGGATCGATACCGAAGTGATCTTCAGACGGCTGCCGTATTGGTAAATCGTTATAGCTACTGTCCTGAGCGACTTGAGAGTTCAGACCAACATCAATTTGTTCTTGATTCGATTCAGCAAGCGTCGAAGCCTCTGACGAGAATGGCTCTGATAAAAGCTTACGAAATAGATTTTTGAACCAATTCATTTAATGCTTCTCACCAAATCCGCCTAACCCCATAACTATCGAACAACGCCTCATTGCTGATCAGGGCAATATTCTCGGCCTGAGCCTGGGCGATCAACATTCGGTCGAAAGGGTCGCGGTGCGGGCCGGGCAGGCTGCCGGCTCGCAATGCGTGGTCGGTTGTGATAGCCAGCGGGGTAAAACCTTGTTCCTTCAGGCAATCCTGGTAGCTATCGACCACGGCTTCGGCACCCGGCAATTTGCCGATACGTACCTTGGTGGCGATCTCCCAGCCCGAAGCGGCGCTGATCAGCACGACATGGCTGGGCTCGGCAATCCATTCTTTTGCAATCCGAGACAGCTTCTCGTCGCCGTCCAGCCACCACAACAAAGTATGGGTATCCAGTAGCGCTTTCATCTATTGCGCCCAGGCATCCAATTCGTCGTCCGGTAATGCCTCGAAGAAGGCTTCGGTCACCGGCGCTTGACCTTTCATGGCGCCGAATCTCCGTTGCGGACGGCTTTCGGTGATCGGCACCAGCTTGACCAACGGCACCTTGCCCTTGGCGATGATAACTTCCTCACCGGCAAATGCTTGTTCGACCAAGCTGGATAAATGGGTTTTGGCGTTATAAAGCGTATAAGTGCTCACAAGCATGCTCCTTGACCAAGTAATTTGACTAACCCAGTATAGCAAACCCCCGCATCGTGGCAACGCAACCTACTGTTGAGCAGTCACCGGACAAAAATCACCCTTGGCAACTTCGCCTGTTTACTTAATTCCCGTCCTTCGCCATCCACAGCCTGCCAAACGATCACATCCTCCACTCCTTCATCGACCGTGGTTTTAAAGTTGTCGCCGCCGAGTTGCAGATAGGCGACCAGTTCCGCCAGGCCGTGTTGCAGCGGGCGGGCGCGGCAGAGTTCGGCCAGCGTGATTTGCGGTTTGTCTTGCAGAGCGTGGCGGATGTGGCGGGCCAGTTGCGTCTTGTCGATGACGATTTGCGAGAACAGCGCAGCGGCGTCCAGGTCTTCGTCGCCGGTTTGCGGGACGACGCTTTCGATGCGCGGTTTGACCGGTGGCGTGTGTAGCGGGCGCTCCATCGGCAGCTCGATGTCGGCGGCGGCTTCGGCGATGATCATGACTTCACCGGCGGGTTGATTTTCGCGTAAGGCCAGGGCCTTGGCTTCGATGCCGTGCAGGATTTCCATGATCCGGCGATTTTCCAGCCAGGCCTGGTCGTCGAGAAAGCGGCGCAGTTGCCGGCTCAGTTCGGCGACGGTGCGCTGGGTATGCTCGCCGGCTTCCAACCAATCGTAATGCACCCGGCGAATGCGGGCGTCGGGCTTGAGTTCGGCGACAGGCTCCAAAGCCAACACCCGTTCCAGTAAGGCCGACAATTCTTCCTGGCGGCGGCTGGACATTAGAAAATCCCAGAAGGCGCGGAAACTGCGGCCTTGGTCGGAGTCGGCTATGGCGTCGCGTTCGCCCATGATGTCTTGCAGCAGTTCGCCCTTGCCGCCTTCCCACAAGGCGATGCGCTCCCGCACTCGCCGGTCCAGGCCGCGAAAGTTATGTTCAACTTCGCGAAAGTCGCCCAGCAGTTCGCGGGCCAGCCCGGTGAATTGCTGGAAGCGATCCTTCAACGCGGTGTCGTCCAGCACTTGCAGATCGCCGGCGCGGATGCGGGCGATTTCGGCATCGAGATCGGCACGGCGTTTTTCCAGTTCGGCGATACGGGTCTCCGGATCGGTTTCGCTGCCTGCGCTGATTTGCTTGAGCAGTTCGAACAAGGTTAATAAGCGCGATTCGGTGCCGACGAACGCGCGCTCGGACAGGCTGCCCAACCAAGCGATGGCTTTTTCGGTGGCTGGCGTCAGGTCGAAAAACGGCTCGTCGGAACCTTGCCGGTAAAACTTGCGCAACCAAGCCTTGTCGTTGCCGGCCCAGTCGTTCAGATAGTCCAGCGCGGGCTTAGGGAAAGCATCGTTACCCAGCCGTTCGCGTAACGCAAACAACTCATCTTCCAGCGCTTCGGCCAGATCGGCCTGACCGATCAGACGCTGATTGGGGGCGACGAAGACCCCGTGCAGGAAGCTGGCGATCAGCGGCGCATGGTCGGAGCGTAATAAGCGCCAAGCCGGGTGGTTTTGTTTCAGCAGCTCCAGCGTGGCGTAGTCCAGGCTCATTCGGCGTCGTCCGCATCCATTTGTTCGGTCAGGCTCTTGGGTAGTTTCTTTTTCACTTTCACGCCCAGTTCTTCGAGTGCGCCGGCTTGGCGCAACAGATTGCCCTGGCCACTGCTGAGTTTATTGACGATACCGTCGTAGGTTTTTTGCACGGTGCCGAGTTGGTGGCCGAGTTTTTCGATGTCTTCGACGAAGCCGCGGATCTTGTCGTACAGTGCGCCGGCCTTGTCGGCAATCAACCGGGCGTTTTCGTTTTGCTGCTCGTAACGCCAGATGTTTTGGATGGTTCTTAGCGTCGCCAACAGCGTGGTTGGCGTGACGACGACGATCTTGTGTTCGAAGGCGTCGTTGAATAGTTTTTCGTCGCCTTGAAACGCGGCCATGAAGGCGGCTTCGATCGGCATGAATAGCAGCACGAAGTCCAACGAACGCAGGCCTTTCAAGCTGGAGTAATCCTTGCCGCTAAGGCCTTTGATGTGGGCGCGCACCGCTTCGACGTGTTGTTTCAGCGCTTCGCTACGTTCGGCATCGTCTTCGCTGGAACAGTAGCGCTCGTAAGCGTTCAACGAGACTTTGGAATCTATGACGACATCCTTGTTGTCCGGCAGGCGGACGATCACGTCGGGTTTGAACAGCCGGTTGTCTTCGTCGCGGAACGCGCCCTGGGTTTCGTATTCGATGCCCTTGCGCAGGCCGGATTGTTCCAGCACCTTTTCCAGAATCATCTCTCCCCAATTGCCCTGGATCTTATGGTCGCCTTTCAAGGCGCGGGTCAAATTCAGTGCTTCCTGATTCATCTTCTGAGTATCGCGGCGCAACGAGACGATTTCCTCGCGTAGCGAGATGCGGTCCTTGGTTTCGTTGTCGTAGACGCTTTCGACGCGACTTTTGAATTCGCCGAGTTGCTGTTTCAACGGCGCCACCAAGCCTTCGATACTGACTTTGTTATGCTCGACAAACTGCTTGCCGCGTTCTTCGAAAATCCTGTGCGCCAGATTCTCGAACTGGGTTTTTAACTGATTTTCCGCATCTTGCAGTAGGCGGATTTTCTCTTCGTTGTGTTTATGCTGCTCCTGCTGGCGGGTATTAAGTTCGGCGTTTTCGGTTTTCAATGCCAGAAGCTGTTGTTGCAAGGCTTGCAACTCGGATTCGCGCCGATTCAATAGGCTTAGCCTTTCCTCGGCCACCGCCAGCTTTACGGATTGTTGCTGTAAAACCTGTTGTTGCAGATCGATTTGCGCTTGCAGGGTCTGGCGCCGTGCGCCCGTCAGGCGGGCACCGATAAAGTAGCCAAGCGATGCCGCAACGGCGAGACTCGCTGGCCAAAGCCACGGAGTGATTTCCAAGAATGTCATTTTCGATGCAACGCCGACGCGTGCTTGAGGGGTGAATTGAACCGGATTGGACGAGTCGGTCAATTGTAAGGGAAGTCGGCGCCGACAGTCTGGAAAAACCGGCGCGACGACGGCAAGCCGGAGTATTCGGCCTGCCGTCGGGCTTGCTAGAAAGAACGCCGGTTAGACTGATTTACGGCGAACCGCGAGGATACCGGCCAAGGCCGAACCGAACAACCACAACGCGCCCGGTAACGGAACCGCGGTCGGCGTTAGCACGAACAAGCGGGAGTTGGGATAGGCGCTGCCGTTGTTCTCGGCAACCAAGTAGATGTTGCCTAGCGTATCCACGGTGACGCCTTCGATGGCTTGCTGGGTAACGGAGGACAGATCGAAGCTGCTGACTATTTGACCGGCCGTCGTCAATTCCACCAACATTTTTGAATCCAGACTCAGAATCAGCAAGTTGTCGGCCCCCGCGCCGCCGGCCAAGCTATCGACGGCGGACAAGGTTTGCACGTCGGACAGACTGTTCAAGCCAAACAACGAACCGCTACCGGAAAACAGCGTCGTCGTCGATGCGGTGCCGTAGCCGACCGCAAAGTCCAGCGTACTTTTACGCAACTGCGCCGGATTGTCTTGCTTGACCGAGTAAAAGCTGCCGTCGCGCGGATCGACGCTGATGCCTTCGGTTCCGACATTGCCGACACTGGCCGTGCTGCCGGTAATCGCCACTTTCGGCTGATTGTTTAGCGCCACGCTGCCGCCGGCACTGTAGGTAAATTGATAAGCCACTTGCGGACGTTCGTCGACAACGACCAGCCGGCCATTGCCCAAATAGGTCAGGCCTTCTGCATCGTTATTGCTGCTCCCGGTTCCCGCCCAATTGAACGCCATGGAACCCAGGGTTTGCCCGGTCAACGACACTTCGACGACGCCGAGGCCTTCGTCGCCGACGAAGAACAGCGTGTTGCGGTCGCTGGCGTAAGTCACCGCCGAGGCTTCCAGACCGATACCACCCAAGGTATCCAGCGCGTAGTTGCCGGTTAATTGGTAGTTGGCCAAATTCAAAGAGCTTGCCGCTTGGACGCCGCCGGCACTGACCGCCAGCGCGATCGCGCCGATCAAGGATTGGAGTTTCATAGTCTAAATTCCTGAAAAAAGATAAATAACAAAACGGGATAGCTGAAGCCTATGCGCGTTTCTTACGACCTATCGAGAACAGAGCCAATCCGCTCAACATTAACGGAAACGCCGCCGGAACCGGCACCGCCGCCGGGGCCAACGCGAATCTGCCGGGGTTGGCGACAAATTCGCCGGACACGCTGGCTATGGAGCCGAAACTGTCGCCTACGCTAGACAATACCCAGTCCGAAGTTACGTTGTCTTGATCCAAGACGGCCAAGTTGCCGGGATTGCCGCTGACATTTTGAGTACGGATCGTGCCGGGAAAATTGCCGTCGCCGTAACTCAGCCGGTCGATCAGCATGTTGGCGGCGTTATAAAGATTGATTTCGTCGTTGCGGCCGAGATTTACCGTGTTACCGCCAATGATTTTGACCGACGCCGACAAATTCCAGTGACTCCTGAACGTAGCGGCATCGTTTTCCGCCAGAATCACTGACTCGCCAGCCGCGACTAAGCCGAAAGCCGAGAGGCTGACCGTGCCGGGAGAACGTGAATCGTCGTCGTAGCTCCAGCCGCTGAAATCGACGGCCGCGTTGGTCAGGTTGGTGAATTCGATAAACTCGTCACCGTTATACATCCATTCGGTAATGGCGACGGTGGACGCCGAAGCGGTCGCGGCGAACAGCGAGGAAGCGGCGAATATGCCGAAAGCCGCGGCGCGGCGGAATTTTTTGACTGACATGATACCTTCCGAAATTGTTGAATTGGGGGAACAAGCGACGGATCGGCCGCTTGCGCGGCGAAAGCCGATCCCCGCCGGAAGGTACAAAAAAAATGTGACGCGGTTATTACTTTTGCAGCGTCTTGAATAGCATTGCGCGAATCATCGCAGCGGCAATCGATGTCGTTCGCAATGTCCGCCGATCGCAAAAATATAAATATAGTGGTCGTCGAACTTATAAATCAGCCAGATAAACACAGCGTATGTTCAAGCCAAAAGCTTGGCAAGCAGCGGCATGACTTCGGCGGCACATACCAAGCCGAGCATCCATTTGACGATCAATAAATCCGATTTGACCGGCGCAAGCTCGATTTGCACATCCTTTTTGGTGAGCGGATCGGCTTCAGTTTGGGCGTCGCGAAAAGCTTTCCCACCTGTTTTTCGTCAAAACCGGCTTCTTTCAACTTGCACACAAATTTGTGAGTATCAAAAGTCACAGTAGCCATTGCTTATCTCTTTTCAATATACCTATCAGCGTACAAGAATTAAATGAGTTTTCAGGGATTGAAACCATACGCTACATTCAATTCCGCAGGTATTTAAATACCTCGGCCGCCGCCTCCACCGTTGCCTGCAAATCCTCATCCATATGCGCGGCAGAAACGAAACCGGCCTCGAACGCCGACGGCGCCAGATAAACTCCGTGTTCCAACATCGCATGGAAGAAATGTTTGAAGCTCTCGACGTCACAGGCCATCACTTGCGCGAAACGGCTGACGGTTTTTTCTTCAGTGAAGAACAATCCGAACATACCGCCGACCTGGTTGGTGGTAAACGGGATGCCGGCTGAGTCAGCGGCGGCTTGCAGGCCGGCCAACAAGGTTGCGGTTTTGGCGGTCAAGGCCTCGTAGAAACCGGGTGCGGAAATCAGCTCCAGCGTTTTCAGGCCGGCGGCCATCGCCACAGGACACCCGGACAGCGTGCCGGCTTGATAAACCGGGCCCAGCGGTGCCAGATATTCCATGATCTTGCGGCTGCCGCCGAAAGCGCCGACCGGCAAGCCGCCGCCGATGATTTTACCGAGCGTGGTCAAATCCGGCTTAATGCCGTACAGACCTTGAGCGCCTTGCAAACCGACGCGGAAACCAGTCATTACTTCGTCGAAGATCAACACGCTGCCGTACTGGTCGCAGACTTCCCGCAAGGTTTGTAAAAAGCCCGGTTCCGGCGGAATGCAGTTCATGTTGCCGGCCACCGGTTCGACGATGATGCAAGCGATTTTGTCGCCGACTTCGACAAAGGTCTGCTTCACCGCGTCGCTGTCATTGTAAGCCAGCGTGATGGTATCGGCGGCCAGCGCGGCCGGCACGCCGGGCGAGCTGGGTACTCCCAGCGTCAATGCGCCGGAACCGGCTTTTACTAATAAGGAATCGGAATGGCCGTGATAGCAGCCTTCGAATTTGACGATCTTGTCGCGGCCGGTGTAACCGCGCGCCAAGCGCAACGCGCTCATCGTGGCTTCGGTGCCGGAGCTGACCATGCGGATCATTTCTATCGAAGGCAGCAACTCGCAAACCGTTTGTGCCATCAGCGTTTCGATTTCGGTCGGTGCGCCGAAACTCAGGCCTTTTTCCGCGCTGAGTTTGACTGCATCGATCACGGCCGGATGGGCATGACCCAAAATCATCGGCCCCCAGGAACCGACGTAATCAATATAGCGTTTGCCTTCGGCGTCCCAAACGTAAGCGCCTTGAGCGCGATCGAAATACACCGGCGTGCCACCGACGCCCTTGAAGGCCCGCACCGGCGAGTTGACGCCGCCGGGAATGACTTGTTGAGCTTGAGAAAAAAGTTCGCTGGATGAGGTCATGATGAAAAAATCCGTTGGCAAATCGCTATCGCTAACCGAGGGAAAAGGGCATTTCCGGCCATTCTCCGGCACACTAGTTTTCAAGCGGTTGACTGTGAAATAAGGTTAAAACCCGAGGAGACTCCGAACAATTTAATTGGGTTAGCGGTTTTTCTACCTCGCCAAAAACGGAATCCACCGTTTTCCGTTAATCCCGAACTCATTGCTCCGGCTAGAAATTGTCGGGGCTGTTCGCATTGAGCCGCTCGACCGGACCGATTGTGACTGAAGCCACTACCCCGGGTATTAGTTTTCGGAGGCGAATGCTGGTTTATCGTTGACCAGCATCAACCTAAACCGGTTGGGGTTTACTAAGGCTTGCCGAACAAATGCGGACCTTTAGG
The DNA here is from genome assembly GCF_001644025.1 of Methylomonas koyamae. Taxonomy (GTDB): domain Bacteria; phylum Pseudomonadota; class Gammaproteobacteria; order Methylococcales; family Methylomonadaceae; genus Methylomonas; species Methylomonas koyamae_A. Next base: position 25,453 of record NZ_LUUK01000220.1, on the reverse strand, counting down.
TACCGGTTTGTTTTGCAGGCAAAAATAGGCCGCCGCATCGAACTTGATTTGCAGCGAGTGGGTATCTTCGTGTTCTTTCAAATACTTTTCGGCTTCGGTATCTGCCAAGTCTTCGGACATATGCCGAGCGATACAGCCGCAGCTTTCTTCCAAGCGCGGTTTATCCACATCCGGATTGTTCGAGTTACGCAATTCGCGTTCGGTACATTTTTGCGCGAATTCTTTTTCGAATCGAAACTTGGCGGTGTCGGTGGCTTCGCCGTGCTCGACGTGTTTTTTCTCCGGCGCCTTGGCCTTGGCGGCGGATTTTTCCGAACCGGCCGGCTGCGACTTATCGTCCGAACAAGCGGTGATCGTCAAGGCCGCCACGGATAGCAGAACCGCGCCGATAAGTTTTGATTTGGGATGGATGGTCTTCATGTGGCTTATCTATAGTTAGTTGAGTAAGTTTTCCAGCAAACCGGCAATTTGTTGCTGTTGTCGCCGCTGAGCGACCCGGTTGGCGATCACGATGCTTTTTAATTGGTTTAGCGCGGTTTCGAAGTCGTCGTTGACCACCAGATAATCGAATTCCGGATAGTGGCTGATTTCGGTGACGGCGTCTTGCATCCGGCGGGCGATGGTTTCCTCGGTATCCTGACCGCGCCCGCGCAAGCGCTGTTTTAAAATCTCGATCGACGGCGGCAGGACAAAGATCGACTCGCTGTCCGGCAGCATATTCCTAACTTGTTGAGCGCCTTGCCAATCGATTTCCAAAATCACATCGGTACCGTCCGCCAACGCCAATTCGACGGTCCGTTGGGCCGTGCCATAGAAATTGTCGAATACCTGAGCGTGTTCAAGAAAGGCCTGCCGTTCTATCATGGCTTTGAATTCGTCAAGCGACACGAAAAAATAATCGACGCCGTTTTGTTCGCCGACCCGCATCGGCCGCGTCGTATGCGAAATCGATACGGTCAGACCGTCCAGTTCGGCGGTCAAACGTTTGACCAAACTGGTTTTCCCTGCGCCGGAAGGCGCGGAAACGATGTAAAGTTTGCCGGTAGTCATTGTAAAAAGCTGGAAATCGATGCGGCCGCCATTCTTTTCTGATAACGACCAAGAGTCAAGCCCTATCCCGCCGCTGTGCTATCATTTGCCGTCTTTTTTAGACGTCTTAGACACCCCCCAATGAGTGTGATTTGGAACAACTGCCTGGCCAAGCTGGAACATGAAATTCCCGGCACCGACCTGAATACGTGGATCCGGCCACTGCAAGCGGTGGAAACCGACAGCCAGTTAAAACTGCTCGCGCCCAATCGCTTCATCATTGATCATATCAAGCAACATTTTCTGACCCGCATCGAAGACGCGGTCAACGAATTTTCCAACGCCACGCTAGCGGTGCATTTCGAAATCGGCAGCAAGAAAGCGTCGGCGATCAAAACGCAAACGCTGAACAAAAGTCCGGTTCAGAAAAAAAACCAGCCCAACTTTTTAAATAAGGCGTTCACCTTCGAGAGCTTCGTCGAGGGTAAATCCAACCAATTGGCGCGCGCCGCATCGGTCACGGTTTCCGACAACATCGGCAAGGTGTACAACCCGCTCTTTATTTACGGCAGTTCCGGCTTGGGCAAAACCCATTTGATGCACGCGATCGGCAATGCGGTGCTGCAGAAAAAACCGGACGCCAACATCGTCTATCTGCATTCGGAAAAATTCGTGCAGGATATGGTCAAGGCCTTGCAACAAAACCAGATCAATCATTTCAAGGATTACTATCGCAACATCGATGTTTTGTTGATGGACGATATTCAATTTCTGGCCGGCAAGGAACGTTCGCAGGAAGAGTTTTTCCACACCTTTAATAATCTGCTCGACCAAAAACATCAGGTGGTACTAACTTGCGATAAGTACCCAAAAGAAATCGAGGGCCTGGAAGACCGTTTGAAGTCCCGCTTCAGTTGGGGTTTGCCGGTGGCGATAGAACCGCCCGACCTGGAAACCCGCACCGCTATTTTAATCAAGAAAGCCCAACAGGTTGGCGTGGACCTTAGCCACGACGTGGCCTTTTTCATCGCCAAGCGCATTCCGTCCAACGTGCGGGATTTGGAAGGCGCGCTACGGCGGGTGGTCGCGAATTCGCAATTCACCGGCCGCGACATCACCGTCGAATTTACCAAGGAAGCCTTGCACGATTTGATCAGCTTGCAGGACAAACTGGTCAGCATCGACAATATCCAAAAAACCGTCGCCGAATACTTCAAAATCCGGGTTGCCGACTTATCGTCGAAAAACCGCAAGCAGTCGATTACCCGCCCTAGACAAATCGCCATGACTTTAGCCAGGGAACTGACTTCGCACAGCTACCCGGAAATCGGCGATGCTTTCGGCGGCCGCGACCACACCACCGTTATCAATGCTTGCAAACGAGTCGCCGAACTCAAGGACGAAGACGTCAAAATGGCGGAAGACTACAAAAACCTGCTGCGCACGCTGTCGCACTAAGCCTTGCAGCGGGCGATATCGCTCGCTGCCGCCAACTCCGGGCGCTTTCCGCCCAAAGCCACCACGCCGGCTCAAACACTAAACCTCGAAGTTCAGGCATCGATCGCTCTTCCTGTTACTCGGTTGTATCCCCATTCGCGCGGAAAGACCGGTCATTCCGACGGCAATCTTTCGAATTACCCGCTTGACCGAAACGCGAACGATGTTTGTCCCAAACTTCTTATTTCTCCAATCCCTAAAAATTAGTCCTTCCCGCTCGAACAGCCGCCAATCAAACGGGTATCTTCGGCCTAATCCATTGCCTACACCGTCGATTCGCGCGTCGAGAAACCGTCATTTCTGCTGTTGACTATCCTGTCTTTATCCCACCGAGTAGATTGTGGTTCAGCTGTGCATAACTTCAAGACTCGAAGTTGTCCACAGTTGCCGCACAGGCGTTACCTACCCGAAAAGACAAGATTCGCCAGACACTAAGACTATGAAAGCACTTCTAAAATTGGGCTTACCCACAACCAAAGGGCTTGCTAATAGCAGTAATAAACTATATTTCTTTTACATTATTATTGATTAATTCGACGCGAGACGGTCGAAACGAAAAGTCGGTAAACAGACAGACAAAGCCCGTGGAACTCGTTTTTCGAGATTTGCGCGGGTGACGAAAACCGTCAAGCACACACTAGCTTTTTCCACGATAATACGCCGACCAATTGTGGAAAACCCTGTCATTAGGACCTGGCGCTCTTGGCACGAAACTTGTGGATAAAGTTGCCATCTCTGTTGTCCACAAATCGTCAACAGGCTATGGACCGGGATCGCCGCCTTGTTACGTACAAGACAATCGTTTGTTTTATATTGTGTAAATCGAGTTTTCCACAGCTTTGCGACTTGTTAATAGTAAAAATAAAAAATAGATATCTATGAAATTTGTTATTAGCCGAGATCTGATTCTGCCATCGTTGCAGCAAATCGTCAGTGTTATAGAAAAGCGCCAGACCATGCCTATTCTTTCCAACGTGCTGTTGTGGGCGGATGAAAGTTCTCTGGTGATGACCGGTACCGATACCGAAATCCAAATCGTCAGCAAGGTCTATTGTGAATCGATAGAAAACCCTGGCGTCATCACGGTACCGGCTCGCAAGTTTTTAGATATTTGCCGGTTATTGCCTGGCGGTGCGGAGCTCAAGTTCGAGTTGCATGAAGACAAGGTAAAACTAGCCTCGGGCCGTAGCCGATTTTCGTTGAGCACCTTGCCGGCGGAGCATTATCCGGAGTTCAACGAATCGGAATACGAATACCGGTTTGCGTTGAATGCCGGCAAATTTAAGAAGGGCCTGGATAAAACCCTGTTTTGCATGGCCAACCAGGATGTCAGGTATTACCTGAACGGTTTATTGCTTCACGTCAGTAATTCGAAGATGAAACTGGTGGCGTCCGACGGCCATCGCTTGGCGATTTTCGAGGACGACATCGGTTTCGCCACCGGCTACGAATCGCGCATCATCATTCCCCGCAAAGCGGTTCAGGAGCTAAACCGTTTGCTGGACGATCCCGAAGCGGAATTGGATGTACAGTTCTCGGCCAACCATATCAAGGTCCAATTCAAAGATGTGGTATTCTCCTCAAAGCTGATAGATGCCAAGTTTCCCGACTTCAGTAAAGTCTTCAACCAATCTTTCATGACGCCGTTGCTGATTCAAAAGCAGGTGTTGCGCGACGCCCTGACTCGGGTGGCGATCTTGTCCAACGAAAAATACAAAGGCGTGACCTTCGACATCGGCGGCGACGTTCTTAAGCTGAGCACGCATAACCCGGAACACGATGAAGCGGAAGAAGAACTGATCATCGATTATCACGGTCAGACGCTGAGTATTTCCTTCAACTCGCAATACATGCTGGATGCGGTTTCGAATCTTGATTCCGAATTGGCGGTGCTGACGATAGCGGGCAATGCCAGCAGTTGTTTTATCGAAGAACCCGAACAACCCTTATTTAAATTCATTGTCATGCCGATGCGCCTGTAAGCGGGACAATGACCTTGATCGCACTGGATGTTTTTTCGGTTAGAAACATCCGTGAAGCCAGCCTTACTCCTTCGCCGGCAATCAACCTGATTACCGGCGCCAATGCCAGCGGCAAAAGTTCGTTGCTGGAAGCCATTTTCATTCTTGGGCGCGCCCGGTCCTTTCGCACCACGCATATCAAGCAAGCGATTGCCTTCGACCAAACCCACCTGGTGGTGTCCGCGCAAAACCGCCAGCAAGGCCAATCGCTAAGTCGGATTGGGATTCAAATCGACGCCAAGCAATGCGAAATTCGCATCGACGGCGAGAATCGGCAAAAGTCGGATTTGGCCTATGCACTGCCGGTACAGTTGATCGATCCGAAGAGTTACCGCCTGCTTGACGCCGGTCCGCAAGTTCGCCGCGAGTTTCTGGATTGGGGGATTTTCAATCAGCACAAACAGTTTCTGGGTCATTGGCGGAAATACGCCAAGGCACTGCAGCAACGTAACAGTCTGTTGAAGTCTCGCCAATTCAGACAAATTCCGGCGTGGGATCGAGAGTTGGCCGAGCACGGCAAGGTCATCAACCAATTTCGACAAGCTTATGTTGACGAACTGTTGCCGGTGTTTAACGAAACCGCACGGCAATTTTTAACGGACGTTCAAGCGGATGTTCGTTTTCATCCGGGATGGCCTGATGAAAACGAATTGGAACATTACCTGAAACAGGATTTGGATAGAGATCTGCGTTATGGATTTACCCATAGCGGGCCGCATCGCGCAGACTTCATCTGTTATTGCGACAAACGCCCAGCCAAGGACTTCCTATCCAGAGGACAGCAAAAGCTCTATGTACTGGCTTTACTGATGGCGCAAGTAACGTTGTTGAACCGGATTAGCCCGAATGCCTGCTGCATTTTGATCGACGACTTGGCGGCGGAATTGGATACAGAAAACAAGGCAAAATTGTTAAAATATCTGGCTGAACTGAACTGCCAAGTCTTTATCACCAGTACCGATTTTTCCGACTTCGGCGATTTGGCGCCTCTCAAAACTTATAAAAGGTTTCACGTGGAACACGGAAGAATTCAAACGCCGTGATCGCAACGCGAACAAGACAACACAATAACTATAACTCTCACCAGCAGAAGCAACGATGCAGGAATAGACCCCTCTGGCGTCAATGCGGCAAAACCCTACATTACGGAACACACCATGAGTGAACAATACGACAGTTCGAACATCACAGTACTGAAAGGCCTGGATGCGGTCAGAAAACGTCCCGGCATGTACATAGGCGATACCGACGACGGTTCCGGCTTGCATCACATGGTGTTCGAAGTAGTCGACAATTCCATCGACGAAGCCTTGGCCGGCTACTGTAAAGGTGTCGATGTGGTGATACACGAAAACGGTTCGGTATCGGTCTACGACGACGGTCGCGGTATCCCGGTCGATATTCACAAGGAAGAAGGCCGTTCCGCCGCCGAAGTCATCATGACCGTCTTGCACGCCGGCGGTAAGTTCGACGACAACGCCTACAAGGTGTCAGGCGGCTTGCACGGCGTCGGGGTTTCGGTCGTGAATGCGTTATCCGAAGAGCTGACATTGAAGGTGCGCAAGAACGGTAAATTGCACATGCAAAAATATGTGCTCGGCGAACCGGTCGCACCGCTGGCCATCGTTGGCGATGCGGAAGGCAGCGGCACCTACATCAACTTCAAGCCCAGCCCGACCATCTTCACCAACATCGAATTCCACTACGACATACTTGCCAAACGGCTGCGCGAATTATCCTTCCTCAACTCCGGCGTCAGAATCTCGCTACGCGACGAACGTAGCGGCAAGGAAGACGTGTTCGAATTCGAAGGCGGCATCAGCGCCTTTGTTCAACACTTAAACAAGAACAAAACCCCGCTGTTCGAAAAAGTGTTTCACTTCCAGGCCGAGAAAGAAGGCGTCACTGTTGAAGTCGCGATGCAATGGAACGATTCCTATCAGGAAAACGTATTCTGCTACACCAACAATATTCCGCAACGCGATGGCGGCACCCACTTGGCCGGCTTCCGGGCCGCACTGACCCGCACCATCAACCAATACATCGAAAGCAACGGTCTGGCTAAAAAGGAAAAGGTCGCCACCACCGGCGACGATGCCCGCGAAGGCTTGACCGCCGTGTTATCGGTAAAAGTGCCCGATCCCAAGTTCTCGTCGCAAACCAAGGACAAACTGGTTTCCTCGGAAGTGAAACCGCTGGTCGAATCGACGATGAACGAGAAACTCCAGGAATTCCTGCTGGAGCAGCCTCAGGTCGCAAAAGCCATCGCCGGCAAGATTATCGACGCCGCCCGCGCCCGCGAAGCGGCCCGCAAGGCCCGCGAAATGACTCGCCGCAAAACCACGTTGGACATCGCCGGTCTGCCCGGCAAATTGGCCGACTGCCAGGAAAAAGATCCGGCCTTGTCCGAACTGTTTATCGTGGAAGGGGACTCGGCCGGCGGTTCCGCCAAACAAGGCCGCGACCGCCGCACCCAGGCCATCCTGCCGCTGAAAGGTAAAATTCTGAACGTGGAACGCGCCCGCTTCGACAGAATGATTTCATCGGAAGAAGTCGGCACCTTGATTACCGCGCTGGGCTGCGGCATCGGCAAGGACGAATACAACGTCGATAAACTGCGCTACCACCGCATCATCATCATGACCGACGCCGACGTCGACGGCTCGCACATCCGCACCCTGCTGCTGACCTTCTTTTATCGGCAATTGCCGGAGCTGGTCGAACGCGGCCATATCTACATCGCCCAACCGCCGCTGTATAAAGTCAAAAAAGGCAAACAAGAACATTACGTCAAGGACGACAGCGCCTTGAATCAATATCTGATCCAATTGGCGCTGGACAAGGCCCAACTGCAAACCGACGCCGACACGCCGGTCATTCAAGGCCAGGGCCTGGAAAAGCTGGCAACCGAATTCGCCGAGGTCATGGCGGTCATCCATCGCCTGTCCAGACGCTACGACGATCTGTACCTGGAACAAATGACCTATTTACAGCCCCTGGACGCCGCCGCCAAGGCCGACGAAGCGAAACTGAGCGCCTGGTTTGCCGATTTGGAGCGGAAGCTCAACAGCGGCGACCACAAGGCCGTATTCAGTACCGAGGTTAAATATCACGGTGCCGACGACTTCGACATCACCGTCAACAAGCGCCTGCACGGCATCACCAAAAGCTTCGTGCTGCACTCAACCTTCTTTACCGGCATGGACTATCAAAAAATCGCCCGCTACGCCGAGCAAACCCTGAGCCTGTTCGGTCCGGATTCAGTGATGCGGATGGGCGAGCGCGAGCAAAGCGTCGCCAATTTCAAGGAAGCCTTCGAATGGATGATGAAGGAAGTCAAAAAAGGCCAACACATCCAGCGCTACAAAGGTCTAGGCGAAATGAACCCCGAGCAACTCTGGGAAACCACGCTGGACAGCAACAGCCGCCGCCTGCTGCAAGTCACCATCAACGACGTCATCGCCGCCGACGAAATCTTTACCACGCTAATGGGCGACGTTGTGGAACCGCGGCGGGATTTCATCGTCAAGAACGCGCTGGATGTAGCGAATTTGGATGTGTAGAGATGTGTCGGTGTCAGATCTCAAAATAGATGAAAAAAATCTCATAATTGTGAAATGAAATCTCATAATTCATGAAATTGGCTATTGGGATATGTATTTGAGAAACATTCTTATTTAATCGTGATTGGCTAACGGGAGGGTAAAAAATTACTGCTCCCGTAGCTAAACAGTTTTTGAATAGCCGATGTACTTTTGATCCAGTTCGATCAATGAAGCGGGCCAAAAAAGTAGTAGCCGTCAACAATAACCATATTCAGTGTGGATGAATGCTTGGACGCAAAACTTACAACTCTGAACCAGCTTGAAAGCCACCTCTGGGAATCCGCCAATATTTTGCGCGGCCCGGTGGATGCGGCAGATTTCAAGACCTACATCTTCCCGCTCCTTTTCTTCAAACGCATTTGCGATGTGTGGGACGAAGAGTATGCCGACATCGTGGCCGAAACCGGTGATGCGGAATTAGCGCTATTTCCGGAATCTCACCGCTTCCAGATCCCCAATGATTGTCATTGGAACGATGTCCGATCAGTTGCCAGCAATGTCGGCACCGCCTTGCAGAGAGCGATGCGTGAGATCGAAAAAGCCAACCCCGATACCTTGTATGGCGTTTTCGGTGATGCCCAATGGACCAACAAAGAACGCTTGTCGGATGCGCTGCTCAAGGATTTGATCGAGCACTTTTCCAAACTCCCCTTGGGCAATCACAGTGCCACCTCAGATGTGGTCGGTGATGCCTACGAATACCTAATCAAGAAATTCGCCGACGCCACCAACAAGAAAGCCGGCGAGTTCTATACCCCGCGCAGCGTCGTGCGCTTGATGATCGACATGCTCGATCCCAAGGAAGGCGAAACCATTTACGACCCGGCTTGTGGGACCGGTGGCATGCTGCTCGCAGCCGTGCAACACGTCAATGAAATGCACGGCGATGTAAAACGCTTATGGGGCAAATTGTTCGGTCAGGAGAAAAACCTGACCACCTCATCCATTGCTCGCATGAACCTGTTCCTGCACGGTATTGAGGATTTTCAGATCGTGCGCGGCGATACGTTACGCAGTCCCGCTTTTTTCGATGGCGACCGGCTGGCGACGTTCGATTGCGTGATCGCCAATCCGCCATTCTCCCTGGAAAAGTGGGGCGAAGAGCTATGGCTTAGTGACCCGTTTGGTCGTAACTTTGCCGGCTTGCCGCCATCCAGTTCTGGCGACTTTGCCTGGGTCCAGCACATGGTCAAATCCATGGCCGACGTCAGCGGCCGCAAGGCGCACTGTTCCGTAAAGGCGCCGAAGGCTCAATTCGGCAAAAGTTGTTGGAATTGGATTTGATTGAAGCCGTGATTGGCTTGGCGCCGAATCTGTTTTACGGCACCGGTTTGGCGGCCTGTATTCTGGTGTTGCGCAAGCGAAAACAGGTAGAACGTCGCCACAAAGTCCTGATTGCCGATGCCTCGCGGCTATTCCGTCGCGGTCGGGCTCAGAACTATCTGGAGCCCGAACATGCGCTGCAAATTCAGAGCTGGTTCCAAAACTACCAGGATGTGCAGGACGCAGTTCGGATTGTCAGCCTGGATGAAATCAAAGCCGAAGACTGGACGCTCAATATCTCGCGTTACGTGCTGCCGCCCCTCACGGAAGATATTCCACCATTGCCAGAAGCTATCGCCGCCTTCAAAGATGCTTTAACTCGTTGCAGAGAAGCCGAAGAGCGACTGGCTAATGTCATGAGCGAGGGCGGCTGGTTGCAATGAGTCCTCGAAAATACATTTGTCCAAGTTGTCGGCAGAAAACCGGGGTGGATATTCTTTACGGTATGCCGACCGAACAGGCTTTTGAAATGGCGGGCCGTGGCGAAGTTGTGCTTGGCGGTTGCTGCGTCGATTTGGAAGGTTCTGAGAGGGAATGCACATCTTGCGGCCATCAATGGCGCATCAAACGCCGGGAGATACAGCTTGATTAGTCGCATCAGCCAACAAGAACTCGAATCCTATCTCTGGGGGGCCGCCGTTCTTTTGCGCGGTCTTATTGATGCCGGCGATTACAAGCAGTTTATTTTCCCATTGCTGTTTTTCAAACGTATCTCGGATGTCTGGGACGAGGAATACCAAACCGCCTTGGCCGATTCGGATGGCGACCTATCCTATGCCGAGTTTGCCGAAAATCATCGTTTCCAGATTCCCGAGGGTGCGCATTGGAACGATGTGCGGCAAACGCCCAAAAATGTCGGCATGGCGATTCAAACTGCCTTGCGTCAACTAGAAGCCGCCAATCCCGACTTACTGGCCGGCATCTTCGGCGATGCACCCTGGACCAATCGCGAACGCCTGCCCGACGAAACCCTGAAAAACCTTATCGAGCATTTCTCGACCCAAACCCTGTCGGTGGCCAACGTCCCCGAGGATGAACTGGGCAACGCTTATGAGTTTTTGATCAAAAAGTTTGCCGACGATTCTGGCCACACCGCCGCGGAGTTCTACACCAACCGCACCGTCGTGCATCTGATGACCCAATTGCTTGCGCCGCAGACCGGCGAGTCGATCTACGACCCGACGTGCGGTACTGGTGGTATGCTGATTTCGGCCCTGACCGAGGTCAAACGAAGCGGAGGCGAATATCGCACACTCAAACTTTATGGACAGGAACGCAATCTGATCACCTCCGGTATCGCCCGCATGAATCTGTTTCTGCACGGCGTCGAGGACTTTCAAATCATTCGCGGCGATACGCTGGCCGATCCTAAACACATCGAAGGCGATCGACTGCGCCAGTTCGATGTGATTCTGGCCAATCCGCCGTATTCCATCAAACAATGGGATCGCACGGCCTTCGAGCAGGACAAATGGGGGCGTAACTTTCTCGGCACGCCGCCGCAAGGCCGCGCCGACTATGCCTTCCAGCAACATATTCTTGCTAGCCTCAGTAATAAGGGCCGCTGTGCTATTCTCTGGCCGCACGGCGTGTTGTTCCGTAACGAAGAACAGGCCATGCGCAACAAAATGGTCGAGCAGGATTGGGTGGAAGCAGTCATTGGCCTTGGGCCTAACCTGTTCTACAACTCGCCGATGGAATCCTGCATCGTGGTCTGCAACCGGAATAAACCGGCAGCCCGCAAACACAAGGTACTGTTTATCGATGCGCTCAATGAAGTCACGCGGGAACGTGCGCAAAGTTTCCTCAAGCCCGAACATCAGCTGCGCATCCTCGATGCCTTCCAAGCCTTTGCCGATCAACCCGGTTTCGCCAAGGTAGTTACGCTGGCGGAGTTGCAAAGCCAGGCCTGTAATCTTTCGATCCCGCTTTACGTCAAACGCCAGACTAGTAACACCAGCAGTGCCGCCAATAGCGAGCAACCTGCCAGCCTTGCTGAAGCCTGGGACAACTGGCAAACCAGTGGTCGAGCCTTTTGGCAGCAAATGGATAATCTGGTAGAAACTCTCGATCAACTGGTTTCGGAGACCGAGCCCGATGCGTAGCGCCGTAGAACTGTTCGAAGAACTTAACGCCGTTGATGAGTCGTCTCGCATCGAAGCCAAGCGGGCCAGCGAGCTCGGTAAATCGGTGATGCAAACCGTCATCGCCTTTGCCAACGAACCCGGCCTGGACGGTGGTTATTTATTACTCGGAGCCAACTGGAAAACCAACGACAAAGGCGATGTGGTTTATTGGGCCGAAGGGCTATCGGACTTGGACAAAGTCCAAAAGGATTTGGCCACTCAATGCTCGACCATGCTTAACGTGGTGGTGCGCCCCGAAATGCAGATCGAAACGGTTGGCGGCAAACCGGTGCTGGTGGTTTATGTGCCAGAATCCGATATGAGTCAAAAACCCATTTACGCTAAAGCCACCGGCTTGCCGCGTGGGGCCTACCGCCGTATCGGTTCCACCGACCAGCATTGTGTCGATGAAGACCTTTGGGTGTTGCGAGGTGAAACGCAACCGCAAGCTGGTCCCGACATGGTCGTTATCCGCGAAGCCAGTCGCGATGACATCGATCCCTTAGCGGTAACCGAATACCGCCGTCTGCGGGCGGACGCAAATCCGGAGGCGGAAGAACTTGCTTACGGTGATGATGATTTACTGGAAGCGATTTGTGCACTTAAACGTATTGATGGTGAACTGCGTCCTACCTTGGCTGGTATCGTGTTGTTTGGTAAATCGCTGGCATTGCGACGCCTAATGCCTGCGCTGCGCATCGATTACATTCGTGTTCCAGGCATGCAATGGGTCGAAGACCCGGATGATCGCTTCATTACCACGCTGGATTTGCGCAAGCCCTTGATGTTGGCGTTACGGCAAATGCAGAACACTATCCTCGATGAATTACCCAAGGGCTTCCGTCTGGATGATGGCGAAATGCAAAGTCGCCAGGAGCCGGTATTGCCGCGCAAGGTGATCCGCGAGGCGCTGGCCAATGCCGCCATGCATCGCAGCTATCAGATTCACAGCCCGGTACAGATCATTCGTTACAGCAATCGTATCGAAGTCATCAATCCCGGTTTCTCGCTCAAAGATATGGCCGACTTGGGTAAGCCTGGCTCAAGACTGCGCAATCCGGCGATTGCCGCCGTACTGCACGACCTGCATTGGGCCGAAACCAAAGGCTCAGGTATTCGTACCATGCGCCGCCTCTCGGCCGATGCTGGTTTGCCCTTGCCGGAATTCAACTCAGATCGGCAGAGAAATGAATTTAAGGCCACGCTATTCCTGCATCATCTGTTGACGGAAGATGATTACCGCTGGCTCAAATCCCTTGCCGGCGACACCCTGAGCGGCGAGGATGCCAAGGTTCTGATTTATGCCCGAGAAACCGGCGCGGTGGATAACACCGCCTGCCGGGATTTTTCCGGTCTGGATACATTAATGGCTAGCCAGGTGTTACGCCGTCTACGCGACCGAGGGCTATTGGTCAAACAAGGTAGCGGTAGCCGCACTTATTACACCTTGCAGGCGGCAGTCGTCGAACCCGACCTGCATCCTGAGCAGGCACGCGTACCGTTCGATAACGAACCTCCACTGATGGAAGGTTGCAAGCTTGCCGACGAAGGTTGCAAGCTCGATCTTGCAACCTTACCACCCGAACTTGCAACCTTGCTGCTTACTTCCGTCAACAATCTTAGCCGGGAAGCCTTGCGCGACTTGATTGTTAGGCTTTGCGCCTGGCAGCCGCTGACCGGTGAACAGCTTGCAACCTTGTTGAATAAGGATCGCCATTATTTGCGCAACAAACATTTAACGCCAATGGTAGGCAATGCTCAGTTGAGTTTGCGTTATCCGGAAAGCGCCAAGCATCCCCATCAGGCTTACTTGGCGCCGGATCGAAATAAGGAACAAGACGCGTGACCGACAGGAGGCAGTTAAAACCGGGCTGGAAAATTTGGCGATTTGATCAGATGGCGACCAACGTTAATGTTCGTATCGATAACCCGTCTGAATCCGGCATGGAGCATTATGTTGGACTGGAACACCTTGATCCCGATTCGTTGCGGATTCGCCGTTGGGGCAGTCCGGATGATGTGGAAGCGACCAAGCTGATGTTCAAAAAGGGTGACATCATTTTCGGTCGCCGCCGTGCCTACCAGCGCAAGTTGGGTGTCGCCGAGTTCGACGGCATTTGTTCGGCACATGCGATGGTGCTGCGTGCCAAGCCCGAGGTGGTGTTGCCAGAGTTTTTGCCGTTTTTCATGCAGAGCGATTTATTTATGAATCGTGCGGTGGAGATTTCGGTGGGCTCGCTTTCGCCGACCATCAACTGGAAGACCATGGCTATCCAGGAATTTGCATTGCCATCTCTTGTGGAACAAAAGAATCTTGTCGGATTACTTTCCGCAATTCAAAGTGCATTTGACGCTTATCGAGAGGCCCTTGATGTAGCGCAAACTCAACTAACCAATATTCGAGACAGTATTATGTGGGGAGGTGAACATCAACAGTTGAAAGACTCCTTAATTGGTTCTATACCTGAAAGCTGGCAGGCTAAATTAATCGGCGACATGGTTGATTTTCAGGGTGGTTCACAACCTCCTGCTCATACATTTGAATTTTCGCCGTCATCTAATAATGTGCGACTAATCCAAATTCGAGATTACAAAAGTTCAGAATTTTTAACTTATGTCCCCAAAGCACTAGCTAAAAAATTTTGTGATGAAAATGACGTTATGATTGGGCGATATGGGCCTCCAGTTTTTCAGATCCTACGAGGACTTACTGGTGCATATAACGTTGCTCTTATCAAAGCGGTTCCCAGACAAGGTCTGAGTAAAAGGTATCTTTATCACTTTTTGAAAGAAAAGGCGCTGCTTTCTCTAATTGAGGGGTTATCACGAAGAAGTTGTGGTCAGGCAGGGGTGGACATGGATAAGCTGAAGAGATATGCATTACCGCTACCCCCTTTAGACGAGCAGGAGCGCTTGAGTGATATATTTGATTCATTCGAATTGTCGGTCAAGAACATTCAAGCTCGAATCAACAAGCTTGGGCCGCTTCGCGGAAAAGTAATTACTTCATCGACGGAGGTTGTAGATGTTTTGCGAATCTAACACCGTCGAAGCCTACCTTTACGACTTACTTTCCGGCCCGGCTAAATCCATTCCGTCCAACGCCGCCAAAGAGCCGCTAACCGAATATGGTCGCGCCTCGAAAGGCCTAGGCTGGCGTCGTGTAGCTAACGCCGACATTCCCCGCCAACCCCAGGAAGTGCTAGTCGAACCCTGGCTGCGCGAAGCGCTGATCCGCCTCAATCCGGAAATTGCCGCCCAACCCGACCGCGCCGACGAGGTATTGTACAAACTACGCGCGATCATCCTGTCGGTACGTTCCGACGGTCTGATTCGAGCCAACGAGGAAATGACCGCCTGGCTGCGCGGCGAGCGTTCCATGCCCTTCGGTCACAACAACCAGCATGTGCCGGTACGGCTGATCGACTTAGACAATCTCGACCAAAACCAGTACGTCGCCACCCAACAATTTACCTACCGCGCCGGCAGCGCCGAACGTCGTGCCGACCTGATGCTACTGATCAACGGACTGCCACTGGTGCTGATCGAAGCCAAAACCCCAACCCGTTCGGCAGTCAGTTGGGTCGATGGTGCGGTGCAGGTGCATGACGATTACGAGAAGTTTGTGCCGGAACTGTTCGTCTGCAACGTGTTCTCGGTCGCCACTGAAGGCAAGGCCTATCACTACGGTTCGCTCGGCTTGCCGATCAAAGACTGGGGGCCGTGGAATCTGGATGAGGAAAACGGCGATGCCCGCCACCATCCGCTAAAGACACTACAACTTGCGGCCGAAAGCATGCTGCGGCCGCATGTGGTATTGGATATTCTCGCCAGCTTTACCTTGTTCGCCACCGACAAGAAAAAACGCCGTATCAAGATCATCTGCCGTTACCAACAATACGAAGCGACCAACAAGATTGTCGAGCGAGTGCTGGCCGGCTATCCGAAAAAGGGTCTGATCTGGCATTTTCAAGGGTCCGGTAAATCGTTGCTGATGGTGTTTGCCGCGCAGAAACTACGTTTGCATCCGCACCTGAAAAACCCGACCGTGTTGATCGTGGTGGATCGCATCGACCTGGATACCCAGATCACCGGCACCTTTACCAGCGCCGACATTCCCAATCTGGAAAAAGCCGAAACGCGGGACAAGCTGCAACAACTGCTGGCCCAGGACGTGCGCAAGATCATCATCACCACCATCTTCAAGTTCGGCGAGGCCGACGGCACGCTCAATCCGCGCAGCAACATCATCGCCCTGGTCGACGAAGCCCACCGCACTCAGGAAGGTGACCTGGGCCGCAAGATGCGCGATGCGCTGCCTAATGCGTTTTTGTTTGGTCTGACCGGCACGCCGATCAATCGTATAGACCGCAATACCTTCTACGCCTTCGGTGCCGAGGAAGATGACAAGGGTTACCTGAGCCGCTACGGTTTTGAAGAATCCATTCGCGACGGTGCGACGTTGAAATTGCATTTCGAGCCGCGTTTGCTGGAATTGCATATCGACAAACCCGCTATCGACGCCGCTTTCAAGGAAATGACCGGTGCGCTGTCCGACCTGGACCGCGACAACCTCGGCAAGACCGCCGCCAAGATGGCGGTGCTGGTTAAAACGCCGGAACGCATTCGTCGGGTGACGGAAGACATCGTTCAGCACTTCCAGAGCAAAGTCGAACCCAATGGTTTCAAGGGTCAGATCGTGGCCTTCGACCGCGAATCCTGTCTGCTTTACAAACAGGCGCTGGACAAGTTGCTGCCGCCGGAAGCGTCGGAAGTGGTGATGACGGTCAACGGCAACGAAACCGAATACAAGCCCTTCGCTCGCAGCAAGGATGAAGAGGAACGTTTGCTGGATCGGTTTCGCGATCCTAATGATCCGTTGAAGTTGCTGATCGTTACCGCCAAGCTACTCACCGGCTTCGATGCGCCAATCTTGCAGGTCATGTATCTGGATAAACCGCTACGCGACCATACCTTACTGCAAGCCATCTGCCGGGTGAACCGGACCTTCTCCGAGTTGAAAACCCACGGTTTGATTGTCGATTACCTGGGCATTTTCGATGATGTTGCTAAGGCGCTGGAGTTTGACGATAAAAGCATGCTGGCGGTTGTATCGAATATCCAAGAATTGAAAGACAAGTTTCCAGAGACGATGCAGAAATGCCTGGCGTTTTTTGCCGGTGTCGATCGCACGATAGAAGGTTACGAGGGTTTGATCGCCGCCCAGCAATGTCTGCCCAACAACGAGGTGCGCGACAATTTCGCCGCCGAATACAGTTTGCTTGGCAAACTCTGGGAAGCCATCTCGCCCGATACCTTCCTTGGGCAATACGAGAAGGACTACAAGTGGCTGTCGCAGGTGTACCAGTCGGTGCAACCATCCAGCGGTCACGGCAAACTGATTTGGCATTCGCTCGGTGCCAAAACCATCGAACTGATCCATCAAAACGTGCATGTCGATGCGGTGCGTGACGACCTGGATACCTTGGTGCTGGATGCCGATTTACTGGAAGCGGTGTTGTCCAATCCCGACCCGAAAAAGGTCAAGCAAATCGAAATCAAGGTCGCGCGGCGCTTGCGTAATCATCTTGGCAATCCAAAATTCAAGGAACTCTCCGAACGGCTGGATGCCTTGCGCGACCGTTTTGAAAACGGCGTACTGAACAGCGTCGAGTTTTTGAAGCAACTGCTGCAAATCGCCAAGGAAGTCTTACAGGCCGAGAAGGAAACACCGCCGGAAGAAGAGGAAGATCGCGGCAAATCGGCACTGACCGAGTTATTCAACGAAGTGAAAACCGCCGATACTCCGATCATTGTCGAGCGCGTGGTGGCAGACATCGACGAAATCGTCCGGCTTGTACGCTTCCCCGGTTGGCAAAATACCCTGGCCGGCGAGCGCGAGGTCAAGAAGGCGCTACGCAAATCCTTGTTCAAATACAAACTGCATGCCGATGAGGAGCTGTTTGAGAAGGCTTACAGCTACATCCGACAATATTATTAGCTAAATTTTTTTGGCATTTTGCCGTGAAAAATTAAGCTAGATATCGCGAATATTTTGCCAAAAACAGTCACTTACAACGATAAGTACGTTATTTTTTCCTTAATTTTCAATGATTTGATATTTTTTGAGCTTAGAGTATCATCGTTATCAGTATTAATTTCTCTAATGCCTTTTTATAAAAGTGAGTCCATTTTCTCATCTGCTACAAGCTATCAGAGCCTCCAGAGGCATCTGCCAGTCAGAGCTCTCTGACTTGATCGGCTATGAGCAAACTTACATATCGTCTTTAGAAACGGGGAGAAAAGGCCCTCCTCCCCAAGCGTTTATCGATCGTTTGGCGAAAGTTCTTAATTTATCAGCGGATGAACACGGACAGCTAGTTGAAGCGGCTGATGCTTCTAATCGAAAGTTTATTATCGAAAAAGAAGTACCGCTGGACGTTTATTGGTTATTCAGCGATCTGAGGAAGCATCAGCTAGACCTATCCCCATTTCAAGTACGGATGATCCGAGAATTCATCTTATTGAAAGAGACCTTGGCGGCTCAACCAGAATATCCGGTTCAGAAAATAAGGCGTCGAAAAAATCGGGAGGTTCACATGTAAAAACGGGACAAACCTTGCGGCTTGCCCCGCTGGTGTAAGAATCATTGATTGATACCTACGTTTGGCGACTTCAGTATCATCAAAGTTCCCATCAGCGTCAAGCCCCTTCATCTTCTAAATCCCTGTTGATTATCGAGTTTTACTACTCGATATAGGCATTCTTTTGCCCAAAAACAGGCGTATTCAACATCACAGCTTAAGTTGTGAGGATTTGCCGCATCTAATGCGGTAAGGAATCGTTATGTCTATTGAATTTGATGACCCGCGCCAAAATGCTGGTCGGAGGCCAGATTTGCGTCTCATTATTACGCCTCAGCCCAAAGCTGAGCGAGCAAGGGAGCCAGTGACGCGATCTCGTGGCGAGGTTCGGGGGGGAGTTCCTTCGACAAAAATTAATCGCTCGATTGCCTGGGAATCACAGAATGAACAAAAAGCTTGTTACCACTTTGAATTTTCCCCAGTGGTCAAGGCATATAGAGAGCAGCCGCAAACCTTCTACCTCCCAGCACCAAAGGGAATGTTCCGATATACGCCGGATTTTGAGCTGAGGTTGCGTAACGGTGAGATTTGCTATGTGGAAGTGAAGCCTTTAGCCAAGTTGTTTTTACCGAAGGTGCTGGAGAGACTAAAGGCAGCCCACCGGTTTCTGACTGATGAGGGTTACCACTTCATCGTTCTGACGGATGAAGAACTAAATTTCCCTAATCGAATCCGGAATTTTTCAATTCTAAGACCGTATCTGCGTTTCCAGATTCCCCCTCATATTTCCGAACAAGCCAAGGCTTGGGTGGAACAAGCAACTGATCCAACCTTGGAGGCTTTAAGTCGATTTTTGGGGTTCCGGTCTACGGCCTTTGCCCTTATTGCGCAATTGCATATCGGCTTTGACTTTGACCAACCGCTCGACAACACCAGCCCACTTTTTACCTCAACTATTGGAGATCATCATGAAACTTGCTTCTTTACATACCGGACAGGACCTGATTTTAAACAATGTGCCGTACCGTCTAATCCGCATGCTTGAGGATGGTCAATGCCAGCTAGAGCGGAAAAGTGATTTGGCATTAGTCAGTTATACCAAAACCACGCTGCTAGGTTTTATCAGCTCTGGAGAACTGATATTAGGTGGTCAGCAGATCATCACAATGGGACTAGAAAGTAAGCAGCGGATTGAGCCGGACTTATCTTCCTATCCTGAGTCGATACAGCAACAAGTCTATTATCGGCTGAAATACTTGAAAAAAGCCGATGAATTATTGGGTGAAGCAACCACATGTTCCGGATTATCCAGAGTCATTAAGTTAGTATCGGATGAGATTGGTGACTGTGCTCCTCCTTCAACAATCAGTCTATATCGCTGGCGGAAACGCTGGATAAAAGCAGATCGCTCAATTACCGCTTTAGTGAGTTATGAGAAGGGCCCAAAGAATAAACGCAGAATCATCAAAGATCTGGAGAACTTGGTTCAACAGATCATCGAAGAAATCTATCTCAAACCCGAAGGTAATAGTGTTAATGATGTCTATGAGGCATTGGCACTTAAAATTAAGGCATTAAACGTCAACCGAAATATCCCTCTCGCTATTCCCAGCCGAGCAACCATCTACCGCTACATTGGCACCTATGATGAATACTTGGTCATGGCGGCTCGAAAAGGCAAGCAAGCCGCCGACAAGCATTTCCGCGTAACGGGTCGAGGCCCGGAACCCAAATATATCTTGGAGCGGGCGGAAGTTGACCATACGCCATTGGATTTATTGATCATCGATGATCTGACCGGATTAACCATTGGTCGACCCACGGTGACATTCATTCTCGATCGCTATTCGCGTTTACCGCTGGGTTTTGAAATCGGATTTGAGCCACCGTCAGAGCTGGCTGTTATGCGTGCGCTGCGGCATGCCATCCTGCCCAAAAACTATGTGGCACAACAGTATCCAGACGTTGAAAGCCAATGGCTTGCATACGGCATCATGGTCACACTGGTCTGCGATAACGGTCTGGAATTCCATTCGGAGCAATTGAAACGGATGTGCGCTGAGTTGAATATCGAAATCATCTACTGCCCGAAAAAACAGCCGCATTACAAAGGCGCTATTGAGCGATTCTTAGGGACGTTTAACCGGCAACTGAGCCACAAAATTGCGGGAACCACGTTCTCTAATATTACCGAGCGTGGCGATTATGACTCCGAAAATTCAGCGAACATGACCCTGGCCGAGTTTAAAAAGCTGCTCCATGTCTGGATCATTGATGTCTATAGCCAAGCCACCCACAGAAGCTTGGGTATTAGCCCGGCGCTGGCTTGGCAAGACGGTCTGAAAATCATCGAGCCCATACTGCCGGAAAGTAAGGAAAAGTTGGATTTGATTTTGGCGGTTCAGAAAACCCGGAAGCTGAATCATGAGGGCGTGCAATTCAAAGGTCTGATGTATAACTCGGCGGAACTGGCGGTGTTGCGCAAGCGCGGTGTTGGATCGGTCACCATCCGCATCAACCCTGAAGATTTGGGTGCCATTTGGGTATTTGATGAGCACCAGGGCGATTATTTCACCGTGCCCTGTACCTACTCGGAGTACGCCGATAATCTCACCCTGGCGCAACATCTATTGATTCGTCAGCACGCTAACCAAACTAGTGCTGAGCGTGTCGATGTGAGCCTTTACCAGCGCGGTAAGGAAAAGTTGCGTCAGCTCATCGCGATGGCTAACAACAGCAAGAAACTCAGCCAGCGTAAAAAAGCGGCTCGCTACGATACCAAGGCACTGCAACAAACGCCATTCTCATCCAACACATTGCCGGAAAAAATCAATCAACCCTCGGACGAGAACTATCAAGTACTCGATATTCCAGACTTTGACGTGGATAGTAAGGGGGCTGATCATGATTGAACAGAACGAATTGAACCAGACCTGGGCCAACTTATCACGCCTGATCATCAAGCATCCGGGCTTTAACCAAGCCTATCAGGCGCTTAGGAATGCCTATGTATTTAACCAGCAAACCAGGCTATCCAAGAACTACTGGCTGGTCGGTCCTGCGGGGACCGGTAAAACCACCTTGAAGGATATGCTGGTCAAAGAGTTTCCAGCGGTTGATCGGGGAGACCGCCTTACTATTCCGGTACTGGCCATTGATATTCCGGCATTGCCTACTATCAAAAATCTTGCCGAGGAAATCTTGGTCCATTTGGGTGATCCGCTGTTTCATCGGGGATCGGCCATCGATAAAACCACTCGCATTCTGCATCTCATCAAGGCTTGTGACGTCAAACTGATCGTGTTCGACGAGATGCAGCATTTCATCGACCGAGGACACAAGCGAGCGCCGGCCGAAGTGGCCGACTGGCTCAAGACCTTGATCGATAAAGCTCAGATTTCTACGGTGATCATGGGCTTGGAGCGCACCCAAATCATTCTGGATTCCAACGAGCAGCTCCGCCGCCGATTTAGTCGGAGAATCGACCTGAAGCCTTTCGATCTTGAATGCGCTACCAGTCGTAGTCACTTTCTGGGGGTCATCAAAAAGATCGACGCCACGCTCGGCTTGCCCACCCCGCTGGATTTGCAGCAGGAAGGCATTGCGCGGCAATTGCATTTTGCGACCAATGGCATCATGGACTATATGATCAAGCTGATGCTAGGCGCTTATCAGATTGCAGTGAACCTTGAGCTGCCGGGCATTGACCGCAATTGTTTGCAAGCGGCGTTTAGCGAATCGATCTGGGTTGAAGGTGTTGGCAAATTGAATCCCTTTCATACTGATTTTTTCGGTCAAAGATTGGATCAGCGTGGCATGGTGTTTTACAAAGCCCCGGCCGTGGAATTGGCAAAGGCCAAAAAAGGGGAACGACTATGACTGGCACGCCGCTCACTTTGGTTTGTCCAGCGATTCGCACTAGTAGCTATCCCGATGAAAATCCGATCGGCTATCTCATGCGCTTGGCCGACAAGAATACCTATCCGTCTTTCCGGTGGTTGTTGGCAGGGAAAGGGGTTGAAACCGTCGATTATGCAAAGTTATATCAAACCTTCCTAAAGGCGGATTGGACAGGTTTTCAAAACGTTGATCATGGCCTTGCTCAGATCTGCACCCTACCCAATATTCATCTGAATGCCACACGACTGCGTTATTGCCCGCTTTGTCTTCAGGAGGCTCACTATTGGCGAATTGGCTGGCAGCTTAAATTGGCATCCGCCTGTACTCACCATCGAGTTTGGTTACACGATGTCTGTCCGCAGTGCTATCGGGAACAAAGCTTTATCAAAGCGCCTGACAAGCACTGTAACTGTTTGGCGCAATTATCCAGTGCGCAAGCCATTATTGCGCCGTCGTCGGTGGTTCAAATGCAGCAATTTTTGGAGAATGGAGCTCTGGAGGCCGGCAATCACTGGTTCGAGGCCAAACAGCTGCCAACGCTGCGTCAGCGCAGTGAATTGCTCGCATTTCTGATGAAGTGGTTGGCGATCGGTGACGATTTAGCCAAACCCGGTAGGCCGCAGTTTCAGCACGTTAGCGGGTTTCAGGCAACTGCTACGCAATGTGCTGACGCCCTATTTTCCGACGACGGGGGATTTTGGCGCTATTTGCAAGCCATTCATTTTAACCGTGCCAGCCATATCGGCATCCAACAGAAACGTCTGGTATATTTTTACCGGCAGTTTTTCAAAGAATTTCCCGAGTCTCTGTTTGAGCCACTAAAAACCGTGGTCGAAGAATATGTCACATTGAACTTGATACGGGACATTACCAAAAAACACACCCTGTTCAGCAATGATGCCAAAAAAGTTCAGCCTTGGGTTTCGTTTAACCGGGCCTGCAAGCAATACAATCTAGCCGCTTCGGTGTTGAGTCGAGCGATTACTGATAAACACGTTGCTGCTCATCATCAAACTACCCAGTCAAATTACACCCAATGCTCGATCTATCGACCGGATTTGGAAAAGATTCTGCCGCATTTGAAAAGCTTGATTACGGCACACGATGCAGCCGAGATTCTGGGGGTCACGAAAGCGCAGTTTCTACAGTTGCAAAAGAGCGGATGCTTTAAATTCGAAATCCCACCTCGCGAGGGGTATTGTTCAACCTGGCAATATTCAAAGCTGGAGTTGGAAACCCTTATCGACACAATCAATCGGGGTGCGGCACCGCCCACTGACGATTGTGTTCTCTTGGCAGCTACCCTGCAAAATCGAATTCGAGGCAGCATCGAGATGCCGTTCTTGCACGTGTTTAAAGCCATTGTGTCGGGACAACTCATCGTCAGGAAACCCGATGACCGACCACGGCAATTCCGCAATCTATCGCTGGATAAAGCGGAGATTTGCCGGTGGTTAAACCAGTTGCGGCCTCAGGTGGCGGCGTTGACGGTAACAAACGCCGCGAAGGTCCTGGGGATTAGCGAAGAGTTTGCCTATCAGTTGGTCAATCGAGGTTATCTGAACCACCAGCTCGACTCACGAAACGCCAAGCGGATATGTCCAGACCATATTAGCCAGTTCAGGCAGGACTACGTCATGTTATCCAAGCTGTCCGAAGCGTCTGGCCTCAGTTCGGCAAGACTGGTCGACATGTTGGCGTCGTCGGAAATATTCCCTGTCGACCACAACGTTGCAGACAAGCTCAGGCAAAAGCTTTATCGGCGCGCCGATGTGTTGAAGACAAGCGCACTTTCTCAGTATGTTGAACAATTACCCGCACATCCTGTGCTTGAAAATAAAGTTGGAGACATAGGGCTGGCGAGCGTTGGAAAGCCAAACGCTTTTAATTCAGCATCTGAGTTTCATCGTCTGGATAACGCACCATTTGAGAAGGCCCTCTTCAACACCCCGCCTAAATTTCGGAAGGGGGAAGGATGTTGATTCCTTTTGACGACTATCCGATTCGCCCACAGATGAAGCACGGAGAAAGCCTATTAGGTTATGTTTACCGCTTTTATGCGGCTAACGGGCATAGCATACCTGCAGACGTCTGTAAGTGGGTATGTAGATTATCACTGGGACTGGAACGAGAATTCGATGAGTCGCTAAAGGTGAGCCAATCGGTGTTCGGCCGTAGCTTGGCACTGGATAATATTTGGTGGATTCGATCTCGCCTGGAGGCTCGTGCAGGTCGACATCAGGATCGGAAATTTAGGATCAGGCGTGGTCATATTCCAGTCCGATTTTGTACGATGTGTCTGAGTGAGTCGGGTTTTCACTATGATGTATTTGAGCATATGATGGGCGACGTATGTCCGCTCCATCGCCGAAACTTAATCAGTAGTTGTCCAAAGTGTTTTAGGCGCTTCTCATGGCGTACGATTAAATCTGATTGGCGATGCCATTGCGAAACACCGATTAAATCCATGGAAATGGGATACGCAACGCGAAATGGGATTTATATCTCCAATACATCGGCATTTGCGAGCTTTGAAGAATTGCCGTTTAGTTTCCAGTTTAAATTGAGACGGGAAGTAAATCCATCTGCTGTAGATCAATATATTCAGGGGCTGATGGCTCGGCTAGCAAGTCGGTAAAGCACTTATTCAGTACTCTGCCAAGACCAACAATGACCGGAAATAGGCGTGTATCAGTCTACATTGGCAATTTGCCCATGACATTGAAACGAATGTGTGAAGGGTTGGGAAAATTAGGGGGAATAGGTCGCGGGTCGATGTAGGTTTTAAGTTGAGAGGCTATTTACCTAGCCAAATTCCGGCCTTTTTGATCGAAATCCCCGGTTATTTACATCTTTTATAACCCAGTTAACAGGTCCGTCGGCTGGTTGGGCACAAAAACCTCACAAGGGGGGAATAGCTCGCGCTTTCAATTATGCAATCAGTTTTTAGATGTGATTGGGGCGATAACTAGGGTCTATGTACACAACAAAAATTGATCGAAGGTTGATAGACCGGCAAAAACTGACGGTTGGAAACTAGTAACCATCTCTAACATGAGAAAAGGGCGGCAAGCTTACCGGAGGCACCCGGAAAGCTTGCCTAACCAAAACCAGCCTCACTAGGAGGCAAAGCAATGGCTAACAATACTCTATATGGAAAACGGACAAGATCCAGAATTGGATAACGAAAACGAACTTGAAGAACAAGAATTCGACGCGAACGATTCGGATGATGTAATGCTCTATCCCGGCCTTAATGCCGACAACCCGGCAGATGTTGACCGATATATTAGCGGCGAAGTACGTGCGCTGTATGACGTGTATAGCTACCGACACGCAGCGGCTATTTTGTAAGCGGTCCTTTAACA
>NZ_LUUK01000219.1 GCF_001644025.1 Methylomonas koyamae | reverse complement strand
TGATCCAAATAGCGGGCAATCACCTGGGGCGGCAAGCTGTGGACCTCCAAGAACATCGCCCCGCTGTCGCCGATAATCGCCGACCAGCGGGTCAAATGTTCGACCAGGCTCTGATAAACCACCTTTGCGGGGATCGCCTGACCATCCCTGTCGATATAAACCCCATGCGTCCGTCCTTCGGCTCTTTGCCGCAATTGATCTCGAAGCATCGGCGCAATGTAGGGCCGGTCATGATCGAGAAAAGAACGGATATGTAAAATTTTTCCGGTATTCGCGATGCCGGCAGCTTGTAAATCCGCCAAAAACCGGGCTGGATTACCAATGTCGGCTTGAATGGTCGTATGCGGAAATTCAGCCAAGGTCGCCGCCGTTGCCGATAGCGCCTTTTGATTGTAATCGGCGCCGATCAACATTAACGGGTAGCGATCGAGCTGCCGGCCTCGCTCGGTTTGGCTCTGAATGACCTGATAAACGCGCTTTAATAAGGTGCCGTCGCCGCAGCCCATATCGGCAATATAATCGGGCTGAGTTTCGATCGGCGTTTGATTAAAGATTTCAACGATGATGGCTTGGCAATCTTTAAAATATCGTTCATGCTGAAATCCGCTGGCCTGAACGTTTAACAAGCGGTCCAAATGATTTTCATGGCCTTCCGCGTCGCGACAAAATACCTTGCCGACGTCGCCGAATAACAGTTCGCCCATATTTGCCAGCATCGGCCGATAGGAAAACACCGTACCGGCAACAAAAATACGCTCACACAAATGCCGACCGGCGGCACTGAAAACCCATCGCTCGGCTTGGCGCTCTATCCAGCCTTTATTTAAAAAACACTGTCGCAGTCGGTCGCGCTGAGCTAAAAAATGAAACGTTTCGTCGAAACCCCGACCGTCGCGATCCGGTTTTTGTTGAAAAAACAATGGCAGTAGCCATAAACCATCCAGAAAATCGGCCAACAACGAATCCTGAGTAGACCAATGCCGTAAGGACTGATCCAACCAATAGTCGATGGTCTGTTGGCTATCGGTAGAAAAATCAAGCCTTAATAAAGACTCGAAGTTATCCGGTAGCCGAGCCGGCCAATCAAACCTAGAACCCGCTCGATAAGTTTGATTCAACGCCAATATTTCTAAAGACTCGAGTAGCCTCAACGCGGCTTTCAAATGCCCTGAGTTGCCTTGCGTACGCGCTAACAGAGCATCGAAACTAACGGCCTTGCCGTCGTTGAAAATGCTAAAAAATGTTTGTTTCCGCAAACCATGTATGACGGGAAGAGCAACAAATCCGTGACAATAGCGGTTGATCAGTTCTAACATTTCAACGTATTCCGATGAAAAATGGCACGTAGCCAATATCCGCCAAAACGGCCCGTCAAACTCGCCGAGCGCCTAATTATTGATCCATAGCCCGCCGCAAACTCAGCGGCCGCATGTCTGTCCACACTTTTTCAATATGATCCAAACACACTTGCTTAAGGCCTTCCGTACCGTCGGCTGTCCAGCCGGATGGCAAATCGCGGCTTTTCGGCCAAATTGAGTATTGTCCCTCGTGGTTCAATACCACCCTAAATATTGTATTTTCGTCGTCGAACACAAGTAATCTCCACAATAGTTATATAGTCATTTAAAAATACGATGCGCAACTTAGCCCGCCAGCGCATCAATGATCTTTTTGGCCAATTGCTTCAACAAGAATTCATCATCTTTAAAATAAAAATGACCTCCATCGAAATACGTAATATCAATCGGCTGCAAAGTCTCCAGTTGCCAAGCTAGGGCTTGCTCGTCGCTAACATTGTCATAGCGGCCTAAAAACAAATGTACGGGAATATCCAACGCATTCTGCTTTTGATGACAATAAGTCTCTATCATCTGAAAATCCGATCGAATAATAGGTTCGAACAGCGACATGATTTCCTCATCCCGCCAAACCGCATCCGGGATGCCACCCAGCTCTCGCAATACTTGCCTAAATCGCTGACTGGGCATTTTATGTTTTGGTTCGTCTTCGATCACGGAAGGCGCTCTACGGCCGGATAAAATCAATTTCTTAGGTAACGGCATATTTTCACTATCGATCTTCCTGCAGAGCATATAAGCGATAAATGCCCCCATACTGTGACCAAAAAAGGCGTAAGGCCGTTGTAGGCTATCCTTGATCCGTTCGAAAAGGTAATCGGCCATTTCCTCGCTACAGGATATACACGGCCGCGACATCAGGCTGCCCCGCCCCGGCAACGGCAGAACATTCAAGCGAATGCCGGTTAAACTATTACCCAACTCACGATAACAATGTTCGTTACCCCCGGCAAATGGAAATGCAAAAAGCTCCATTCCTTCCTCAACCTTAACTAGTTAAGACTTCAATCCGCTTAATTTGTGTAGCCGTCAAAAAGTAATTTTGTACCGTCGTTGAAAAACATAGCAAAAATTAAGCGGCTGTATAATTTGCAACAATTCGTCAACTCTAGGAAAAGTTCGATAGCTGGTATATAAAAAATAGTCCACACACAAATACCGGGTTGTTTAACCTTGAATTACACTGGTCACGGGTTCAGCACAAAATTCAAATTACCGACCACCTAACCCTCCCGGCAATCCGTCATAGATTTGCCATTTAACCAACGCCCAATCACTAACTTTTGTTACTGGCGAATAACCGCGTACTCGACTAGCACCATACCTTCTTCCGAAATGGAGAATAATCGTTCTTAGTCAGTCCGCCGAAAGTCTATACTCGGGAAACCGTTTTTTCCGCTTCAATTCCCAGAAAACCGCCTTCCATATTACCCAATTATCCACAATCCATATTGGATCAAAATAGTGATCGGCTACTAGAAAACCCGAACCGCGCCAACGCGGAAATCGTGATCACTAAAGCGAGCTAAACCCGAGCCGGAGTACAGGTAACGTCGCTATCGGTTTCCGATAACGATACCGCCAACGCACAATTGGCTTGCACATTAAGTGCGGTCACTATCGGATCGACAACGGGATCAATCGCAATGAGCAGAATGATAGCTACACTGCTCGGTAATCCCAACGGATCAAGAATCATCGCGATCATACTCAAAGCCACCATACTCGGCGCACTCGACGAAGCCACGCCGGCCAGTATCGATCCCATAAAAATAATCAAAAGTTGCTCAAAACCAAGCTCCGCACCATAGATTTGCGCAATGAAAATGCTGGATATCGCAAATTGCAATACAGATGCCGGAGGATTGATCGTAGCCCCTAACGGAACAATCAAATCCGAAACATTTTCATCAACTTGCAAATTATCTTTCAAAGCAGCCAACGCGGAAGGAATAGTGGCGAAACTGCTAGCGGTACCCAACGCGACAATCATAGGCTGCCGCAATCCGGAAACCGTTTGCCAATAAGATAATCTGTGCTTTAATTTCCACCAAATAATTACACTGTAAACGATTATCGTAACCACGCATGCGATATAAAGATATTGTATCAATTTAACGGTGGCCCAAACGATATCGATACCCACTTGGGCAATTTGTCCGGCAAATAGGCATAACAAACCAAACGGCAATAAATGCATCATCCAGCCGATAATAGATAAAAACACATGGTAAAACGCATTCACTACCGCCAAAGCGGTTTTATTGGCTTCGGTATCTATCATACCCATGCTAATACCGATCAGTATCGAAAAAAACAAAATTGCCAACGTGTCGCCTCTATCGAGCGAGCTAAAGATATTCTCCGGAATGATCGCTTGAGCATAGGAAAAAACAGTCGGCTTTTGGACTTCCGGCGGCGCCGTTACACTCAATTCTGAACGATTGATAGTCTTACCCAACGTAACTTGGGCATCGTGTTGCAATCCGTCCCCAGGATGCCCAAGAACCCCGAACGCCACGCCTACGCTGCTGGCAATAACCAAGCCTAAAAACAAAAAACTACCCAGCCTCGAAAGCTGGCTTTTTTTTATGCCCGAAACAAACAAATTACCCAGACCGGATATCACTGCCGATATCAGAATCGGCAATACCAACATCTGCAGCAACCTTAAATATAAGGTACCTATCGGAAGCAGTTGCCCAGCTAACGACTTATCGAATATGCCAATAGCCACACCGGAAAAAACACCGCCAAAGATCACCCACGGACTCAGCAACCAGGTTTTTTGAGGCTTAAATGAGGCTATTTTTAAAAAAAAACGCTTAAATAAACACATTGTTGTTAATAAATACCGTATTCCCTAGCGACGGAGGCTGCCCGCCCCCAATATGCAACTTAGATGGGAAATACATAAACAGCCAATAGCTATAAAAATATCAAACTACTGAATGTTCGAATATTTCGCATTCAATTCCGATATAAAATTATTTTTGGCGTGTTGGATGTATAAATTGAGCCATGCCAACAAGTGAGTATCCCGCCAGTTTACCGCCATCGCCAAAGTATCTTCGCTTTTCTTGATAAACTCCGACTTTAAAAACAAACTATCTTCAGGATGCTGCTTGCTCCAATTCATAACCTCTACTTCGTCATAAAGAAAAGCCAGCACTTTTGCTTTCTTGGTGTTTTCTATTCCTTCGGCCACACTGTCGTAACTAACGACCCCAGCCAGCGGAAATATTTTAGCGGCAAAGTCCACATAAGAACTGCCTTTTAAAACACCAATTTGGATACCGTTTTGATTTAATAATCGCTCGATTTGATTAAAGTCCGGATGATCCTTATATGCGGATAACTTCAGGCGGTTAATCAGCAGCGCTTGTCTCAGCGACCAATAGGGAACGGTAAAGCGCACCATCATCGCTCTATCCAAAGTATCGCTTAACGAGCTAATTCCGACATCCGCTTTTCCTTGGGCGATAATTTGAGCGACCTCGTCAAAAGTCCTGGCTTCTCTGTTTAAAACCAGCTTTACATTCAATTTTTCCGCGATATCTTGTGCGATTTCAATATCAATCCCTTTAAGTTGTTGGTTGCTCGCCCTCTCGCAAAACAGAGGCACGTCATCGTAATACATCGCAACGATTAATTCGCCGCGCTGTTTGATGCGCATAATGTCGGAAGGCATTAAGCTGGAATCGTCGGCAACCGCTCCAAAAATCATAAAAAACAGCAACAAAAACAATTTAAAATTTAAATGACGCATAAACCATAGTTTGAATCCACATTTCATTGCCACCGCCAAATACCTGCTTCCCGCCTTTGTTTGGGATAAATGTTTCGATGCCCGCGGCAATATCTACAGCGTCGCTTACGGCCCAATCAGCGACTAAATCAACTTCATTACCGTAGTCGGATGAACTGACACTCCATACCGCCGGATCGTCCAGCTGGTAATTCAAATAAATTAAATTAACGGTAACGCTTTCAGTCGGCGACAACACCAATCTCGTAGTATTAGTGATAAGATCGGTATTATCAAATATAAACTCGCCATTAATTTCACCTTGAAACCAAGTACCCCAAGTTTTAAACCCGAAATTCATGAAGTCAAAACCTCTTTGCATGTAAGCATAGCGATAACTTAGCGTCGGCTGCCAAGGAGTTTCTGAAAAACGGTATTCAATTTGACCAAAACCGCCGGAAATGGATTTTTCACCCATATCCCCGTACCAATAAAGAGTCGGATTATTCGGATCAACGTCGGTTAACTTATTGTTTAGCTGATAAACATATTCAGTGCTAATCGATAAACCAGGCAATTCATGCGGCAATGGCTTAAAGTCCAACCGAAAGTCATACGCATCGGTGACAGCAGTCAAACTGCCACCATAATGATCATCGTTAATATAGCTGAATCCGACATTAACAACATCCTTATAATTATATTCCATATTCATCCCTGTATATCTCTTCCGATTCTCCGGATTTCTGGGATTGTTTTCCAAATAAAAGCCTTCGAATTTCAGGCTTTTGAAGTTAATGCGGGCAATCAGTGTATTGACAAAGACCGTTCTCGAACCTATCCAATAAGAACCTCGAAAACCGCCATCGTCGGTACCGTTTGCCAATAACAAGCCAGTTCCCAACTTGTAATCTTGAGACCCGGCTGAAAAGTCAATCGCGTCCTGTCCCAATGCTTCAAATAATTTGCCGGATTTCCAACCGATATGCATTTGTTCCGCCATCATCCATTCTTTAAAGTCCGGGTAAGGGGCATAATCATCTCTAGAGGAATGTGGGTGCCCCCTAAAAGTAATACCAGAAGGATCGTGTCCAAGCATCGCGCTATAAATCATACTAAAATCGCTGTATAGCTGACTGCCCTCGCCCAGATTCAGCCCCCCGCGTATTTCCGGCTCGAAAGTATGTTCCCAATAAATATTACTTAACTTATCGGCGCCAGGGTCTCCGGAGCGTTCGTTAATTTCCCCCAAGGCCGCCATTTGAACTTGCATTCTGCCGGAAAGAAAGCCATATTCTCCTTGATACACAGAATATT
The DNA here is from genome assembly GCF_001644025.1 of Methylomonas koyamae. GTDB lineage: Bacteria > Pseudomonadota > Gammaproteobacteria > Methylococcales > Methylomonadaceae > Methylomonas > Methylomonas koyamae_A. The sequence goes on along the minus strand of NZ_LUUK01000219.1, from coordinate 44,024 downwards.
CCGCGCTTGCCGAAGACGCCGTCAGCGAAATAGTAATGAAAAAAATCCGCCGCCATGGGTTTTGGTTTAAAAATGAATTAATCTTCATCTTCAGGCGTGCTTGTTGCCGTATAACCAGCTTGATTGCGCGTCCATTCCATGCAAACATAATCTACGGGAAACTCGGTGGGTAGCGTAATTTCCAATAATTCTTCTGGCGACATTTCCAATACAGCTTGATTGTCGAATTTATATGGAAACGGTTTATAACCAACGAAGTCGCGACTTAACGCGACAATTCGCGTTAAGGTACCTGGAAAACGCTTTTCCCACGCTAACGCGGCTGTCTGTACCGAACGCATTTTATCGATTAAATATTTATTGGGAATTGGGCACTTCCGATGATCGGCAACTAAAAACTTTGTCGCTGTTTCATTTGCCGGAAAAAGCGGGTACCAAGAACAGTCCATAGGCTTAAAATCCCCGTTTTTACAAGGCTTTGAACATATAGCGTGAAGATTGTCTTGAAAAGCCAAATGATCGGTTTTCAGATCTACTTCGCCAGCCAACTCATATTCACCAGGCAACAGCATAATCCAATTACCACCGCGGAATTTACAGCAGGCGTATCCGCAGAGCGCTTGGCGCTCCATGCATGCCGAGAAAACACCGTCATCATTTAAAACTGTATTTCCCGTGTTGTACATAAACCGCTATTGACCTATTTAAGCAATGCCATAACCGAGGATGAATAAATGTGTAACAGTTAGATATTGATTACTTATCCTTCACGACATCCGAAGCGCATAATAAAATTATTCCGATGAATGGGGTGAACAGCAAAGAACCGAATAAATACCCCCAAAAGCCAAACTTTTTATTTCTCCCCAAAAACGCGATAAACCAGCTGACAAGCACATAAACTAGCGAAATTACGATTACCATAAACCCCTCTATTCGACCAGGACAAAACGCCCATCAACTATCTGCTTGATATATATTTCTTTATTGCTAGCCAAGCCATTTTTGTCAAAAAAATATCCGCCGTAACCTTGCGCGTAACCATATTTCAACGTTGAAGCCACTTGAATAGGGTTGCTGCTCCCGGTCTTTTGAATAGCATCGGCTAAAACCCGTATCGCCTCGTAGCCCTGATAAGCGCTATAGCTACCCTCTACGCCATATGCGCTCTTGAATTTTTCGTTAAATTCATTTTTTCCCGAAAAAATCGATGCTACATAGGTTTGATTCGCAGTTTGGTTAGACCAATCCCATATTTTTAGGATATCCAGACCGTCCCCTCCAATAATCGGCTTATTAACCCCCATTTCACGCAATTGCTCAATCATTTTAGCCGCATGCTCTTCCGCAGCCGCCATCACAACCGCGTCAAAATCCTTATTCATCAAATCGTAAATCATTCCTTTATAATCGGATTGCTCCACGAAAAACGATCGAGCGGCTACGATTTCCAGCGGAGGCTCAACCTGGGCGGAAAAACGCTGATACAAATTTAAACCATACAAATTCCTAGAAAATACCAGCAAAAGCTTATTCCAGTTTCTTTCCTTAGAAAATTTAATTAATTTACCAACAAAAAATTCCTCGGTTGGAATAATGCTAAAAGTATATATAAAGTTATGCTCCGTCAACAAATCAGCAGTGGCTGCCGTAGAAATGAATAAAATACCGTTATATTCGTAAGTAATCGAGGCTGGTATTGCGGATGCCGAAGAAGAATGCCCTACGACCGCGACAATTTTATGATCCTCCGCGATGCTTAGCCTCGAGTCCTGCGCACTATCATCAGTCGTATCGTCATACTCGTGAATAACCAATTTAGCCTTAACCTTTTTATCATCCGTTTTAAGCACAAGCCCTTGTTCATTTACTTCCTTTACGGCAAGGTTAACGCCATCCATAAAAGCTCTATCGCTGTCCAGCCAAACCGCTGCGACATGAATCTCGCCATCCCCTTGATTAGCAATGTCCGAACGCGTATTCAACGAATAATCGTAGGTTAATGTGTACGAAAAAAAGCCTCTGTAAATTCCAAAAGAAATACCGAAAAATAATGCAACGTGAAAAATGGTCCGTAAAGTTGCCTTTATATTTCTAAGTATACTAACCTGTATGCGCATCTTTATTGCCCGGACTCACCACCAATGATAATAGGCAATTGATTACCGCCATTACCAATAATGACAGTTTTCGCATTATTCGATTCAGCTAATGCACGCGTCGCCTCTATACCCTTCCATTTCAAAACGTCATTATTCAAAGATTGACTGATTCGAGTATTGTAGTTATATATCCCATCCGCCTCGATTTTCTTTCTTTCCGCCTCCTGCGTTTCTCTCGCCAACTTATATTGATAGGCTTCGGATAATTGCTTCTGCTCGATCTTTGCCTCAATTGCATCCTCGACTTGTTTGGGTAAGATTACTTGCTGTAAAACAACATCCTGAATATAAATGTAATTTTTTTCTACTTCGGACGCCGCTTGAACGATAATGTTATGCAGACTTTCCCCTTTGGTCGTATAAATATCACTAACAGAGGTTTTACCGGCATGTACCCGAAGCGTATGATCAACTTCCGGTATAACAATTTTTTCCAGGTAATCCGGTCCAATTTTTTGATGCAATATACCGACCGAATCACGCTCCGGATAGTAGCGTATCGAAACTATAAGCTCTATTCTTAATCCTTCTTGAGTAAGCACCGAGAGTGAGTGTCCTTGTTGCTGAACCCTAGTGTTGTAAATCGCCATAGAGTTCCAAGGAAAAATTATGTGGAACCCTTCCTTATACACTCTATCGGTAACGGTACCGCCAGCGAACCTCTTATATAGAACGCCCGCCTCACCCGCCTTGATAGTAATAAACATCGTCTGATAAAAATACGCAACGACTAATAAAACAATAATCGTAGAGGTGATTACGGCAGGTAGAAAGCGCTTCATCGTTTAAATTGAGCTCAGAGTTAAATATGAAGCTCATGCCTCAAAGGAAATTAAAAATGAGCCAATCGCGGTCAGTCGTTGATAACTAACCGCGACCCGCTCATCGTTATATATTTAATTCTCAAAAGATCAGGCAGTTACTTTTTTAGCGTCAGAGGATGCCGCCACGGCTTTACCCTCTTTAAATTTTTCGGAATAGTAGGCTCTAACTTGTTCTGGGTCGAATGTCAGAAAAGTACCGCCCGATTCAAAATGTTGAATAAAGACTTTACCAACCGCATAAGTCGAGGCACCGGCAATCAGCGGCAAACTCACCGCACCGACCGTTGAACCGACAACCGGTATCGATTTAAATAAACTCATGACCAGTGGCGTTACCGAAGTCGGAAAGCTACCACCTATTAAAGCGGCCAAAGCATTTTTGCCCTTACCCTCCATAAAAGTCACGCCATAAAGATGGCTTAATCTTCTCAGCATCTCCAGTTGTATACCGGATACCGCCAAAAAATCAAAAATAGGCACTGGCACTAAACCAGCAGCCATCGAAGCATACATGCTTTTCTTTACCAAATCATGAGCAGCATCTATTGCATTATCAGTTTTTACTAAGTCAGTCATTACATCACACCTCGGTAATTTGCGAAAAATCAAACCTCACTGCTATTCAACAAATCGATACATCGATAGCAAGCAAGACGAAATATTACAATTCATGACAAAAGGCGGTGTACGCATAACAGAATGCAACCGAACATTGCCACGACTCCTCTACAATAAGCAACCCAATACCAATTGCTTAACACTTTTATTCAAACTATCAATATCAAACCTCCTTCAGAAACAGCCACTTCTAAAACACCATCAGCATTTTCCATTCTTTAAAATGCAAAAGATGGAATAAAAACCATGCCCCAGATATTGCCAATCGTTACTACGAAATATTGATATCCTCCATTAGAGAGAGAATTTAAAATAAAATCTCCATACTTTAGAAACAACTCAATAAATTCGGTTTTATATCGATTGCGATGTATTGACCCTAGTATACCTTTATCAGTTGTTGAACCGGCATATCTTTAGGATCCAACGAAACGATCGTGAATAAGTCATTTAACACTCTAAACGAATCCCTGTTCCAGGTAACGTACCCCCCATCGTTGAGATCCGCTATCTTATATTGGTTTCCGTTATATTCTACTTCCAAACCTGAGTCCACTAATTGCGCACCTTCAGACCATTGCAGAGTCAAAATTGGCCTGCGCTCGGTTTCCGGAACATCCTGCAAGTTTTGACCGGATGCCAACCAACGCTCAAAATGTTTTTGCGCCAGTCCCAACGCCCCTAAAACACCGTCGAATGAGCGCATGACAAAAGAAACCTTAGGAATACCGTCGCTTACTCCAAGCACAAACGGACTGTCTTCCCAAAAACCGTACTCGTGCGAAGAGTACAATTTTTCTAATAACGGCAAGGCTTCGGGCGGAATAGTCAACACATTTTGGCCATTTTCAGTATCGATTCTTAGGACTTGCTGCAACTGCATTTGTCTAGCAAGACCCGCCAAGCGTAAAAAATTTCGAAAATTCTTGGGTTGGTCCTGATCGGCTATATTGTTTAAAACCAATCTTTTTCCTGACGGATAATCGAGAACAATTGAGACAACCAAAATACGCATTAGTTGATTAACCGGTACGCCTTGCCTTAATTGTTCGAAAAAAATCCTACTATCGACCGGTGTATACGCGGTTTTGGCAAACGAAGCACCGCTCAACGGCGCGAAGGAGAAGGTCGGCGATTCAGTCGCGCTTAAGCCCACGGTACCTGTAAAACTAAATACCTTAGTAGCGAGAGTAGCCAACGATGCCAGCGCGGCAACCAACGGCATCGATGTATTGGTGTGGGTTGTCTGCGTACCGACAGTTGCTCCAAAGGAAAACGACGCGTTGACGCCTGACATCTGCAGAAAATGTGACGGAACGGAATTCGCTCTACGCGCCAAGTTTAGCAACATTTGCTCGTCGGACAACGACGCATGATTTTCCGAAACGTCCCGGAATTCGCTTTTCAAAGCCGCGCCGCCACATCCGGACGTAGCGAGCGATATTGCAAGTAACGAAACCAAATAACCCGACTTTTTTCTATTTATTATCTTCAACTTATGCCTCCTCTGTATAAATTTTTCACTCTTCGGCACGGCCGTAAATTTATGTATAGAGCTATCAACTCTAAGTGAATGCGTATTATTTTATTAACCCAAAAGCCAGTGGAGCTTATGTATTAACGTTTTCTTCTTCCCTCAGCTGCCCCATGTCGACAACCAATAAGCGGTCACAATGGGTAAAATATTTTTCGTCGTGAGTAACAACAATCACGGTCTTTTGTTTTTCCTTCAACTTTTGCAAAATAACATCATAAAAAAACTGACGAAACTCTGGGTCTTGGTCAGCAGCTACTTCATCGAACACATAAATAGCTTTATCTTCCAAGAGAGCAATTACCAAGGCCAAACGTTTTTTCTGCCCGGTCGATAAATTAATATTGGTGAACCTGCCATTCTTAAAGCCGGTTTTCTTCTCCAAACCCATTAGAATCAAATATTCGTTGACCATTTCGACATCAACATTTTGCTGCCCGTAAAATCGATCGAATAAATGAAAGTCGGTGAAAATAATCGAAAAAAGGCTTCTATAATCAATCAATAAGTCATTTCCTATGGTCTTATTGTCTACGATGATCGCGCCTGAACTCGGCTCGTATAAGCCCGTCACCAGCTTAAGAATAGTCGATTTTCCGCTACCGTTACCGCCACGAATAAAAACAAGCTCGCCTCTGTTCAAGTTCAAACTGAAGGGGCCTACCGAAAACGGCCGCCCCTGGTCTGTGTTCGGATAACTAAAATATAGTTGACTGATGGAAATCCGATTAAAATAATCCGGAGAAACAAACGCGCGTTGTCCACTTGAAACACTTTCCTGCGCGACATTCAATTGCGACTCCAATTGATGCAAAAAATCGATCGCCACATTCGCTCTAGCCATGCTAGGAACCATATCGATAATGACGACGATGGGCCCCATGATAAAAAATATAATCGTAGTGATCGACATAATTTTATCGGCCGTTAAACTACTTAACTGCGGCAATAAAAACACAACCGATGCCATTAAAATATAAAAATATAACTGCGCATAAAGTTGCAAATTGACATTACTAATGTCGGTCGACACATTATTCCGCCAAGCTTCTTCCGAAACCTGCCTCATATAATTGCCATATAAGTCATCCGTCTTTTCCCGGTTGATCTTCAGCTCCTTAAAACCGTCCAACACATGTTGCATATAAGCAAAATATTCATTGTCTTTTTCCATGGCTTGTTGCATCGAAACGCTGATCGATTGAACGAGGACATAAATACTTATCATGGCGCCGGCGATACAGACCAAGGCCATCATCAACGCCATCTTCGAAATCGTCGCCATATAAATGAAAGAGCAAATCAACATCACAGTAGCTGGAACACCTTCGGCAAGCCGATGCGCCGCTTGGGAAATCAACTCGGTCTTTTCCGATAACAAGGAAAGAATCTGCGACTTGCCTATGGACTCATAAGACAGAAGCTTTATTCCTCGCAGCAAATACAGTACGCGTGTTCTATAATCAAAAATTCCACCCTGTACTAACTCGGTGATCCTATGCGTCACATAACGCTTAGAGACAAAATATAAAGCCACCGACAACACAAATAAAATGAATAAGCGTTCGTCCAAATCCGGCTTATCAAAGTCTTTTGCCGCGGCATTCAAGATCACCAACGTCAAAGCGTTAATAATCCCCGATATTAACGCGGAAGAAACCAATAAAAATTTTTTTTCTTGGTTTTGTATATTTATAAATTCCAACAATTTAGGCCGAAACAGGCCCAATTTTCCTGTCATCTTGTTGTTAACTTTTTTTAAATTGATAAATAAACCGATTAAAACGCAACACCCATCGCCAGGGAAACAAATTCATCGCTTGGATTACAAAGCCCCGTATCGTTTGGAAACGGCGGCGCCAAGGCTTCACTTTCCAAAAATGATTGCAGGAGCATACATAACCTTCACCTTGCGCAATAACCTCGTGCCACCATTGAGTCGGTATAAACAAGAGCTGGCCGGGGCTTAGTACCACCTCAAACCGATCCGCGGCCGCCTTACTAAAATCTGGATAGGCGTCAAGATCGGGGGCTAGACTATTCACCTGACTCACCCAGAATGGTAGAACATCGTAAAATCCAAATGGGTAAAGATGCTTGCTTTGTTTCGGCGGATACAAAACCACTCGTTTTTCGCCGTGCATCATGATCAACGTACCGTCGCCGGGATCGAAATGCATCGGTTCGACATGGCCAGAAGCTCCTAACCACAAATTTAACGAAGCCTCCGGAATAATCGGCTCGAATCCTAAGGTTTCAGTTAAAAACCGCATTTCATCGGCAATCGTTTTGACGGCCTCGCTATCGCCGATAGGGTTTTGCGCCAAATACAAATTCCTGGATTTTGCACTGCCATCGCGTAAATGCGCGGCAAAATCGCCCATCGTCATCTGAATATGGTCACAATACTTCGTCCATTCTCTTCTCGGTGCATCAAAATGGCCCGATCCGTAATCGCGTACTTGAAATTTCCGTCCATCTAAATGCTTACATAAAAAATCCAGATCCCAATCGACGGTTTCGGCCAAAAAGTCCGTGATAACCAACGGTTTTCCGGGAACTCGATATTTCCGATTGAATTCTTCCCGGTTTAATTCGGCAACGCTTAAACGATCGATGGGTTTGCCAGCACTGGGTGCATTAGTCATCACTTCCCTCATGGGCTTCGGATTGCTCTAACATTTCTTTGATCAAGCGAGCGATGTCCCCGACGTGCGGCGGCTCCATCATATTTTCATGTTGTCCCGGCAACCAACGTAAACGAAGTTGCAAGCCTGCCACTTGTCCCCAAGCCAGATAATCATCAGCGCTGACACGCCGACTACCGTCCCGGGCCCGGATCAAAACCACGGGCGCTTCGATCTTTGGCGGGAAATAAACCATCTGTAAATTACATCGGCAAACGTTGAAATAACGTTCGATGGCTTCGTTGTCCATCGCCCTGGGAACGAATCCCGCCTGCTTAGCTTGGCTAAACACTTGCGCCAATTGCTCCGCTCTCGGCAACCGCCTCAATCGCTCGCTCTCGAAACCCAATGTGGGAAATAACGCGACCAATAGTTCGGCATCGTCGGTGTTTTGCGCCGTTTCGGCCGTCAACGACGGATGCGCGGTATCCAGCAAAGCGACGAATTCGACCTTGTCGCCGCTTTTCTCCAATTGCCGAGCGACCTCATACGCCAAAAGCCCACCAAAAGAATAGCCTAACAGCCGATAATGTCCCTCCGACTGAACAGATTTAATAAATGGCAAGTAATAAGACGCCAATTCCGGCAATTGCGTGATAAGCGCTTGCTCCGACTCCATGCCCGGCGCTCGCAGCCCATAGACCGGCAGGTCTTCGGGCAAGGACTTAGCCAAGTCGTTATAACAAATGACGTGTCCCCCGACGGGATGAAAACAAAACAATGCCGGATTTTCCCCTTGGCGCTTTAAAGGAACTAAGGGCGACCACTCCGGCGATAGCACATTGTCGTTCAGTAACTGGCTTAACGCCGAAATCGTCGGGGCCTGAAAAATAGTAGCTAGGGGTAGCGCTTTACCGAAGGCCGACTTGATTTGAGTCATCAAGTCCAAGACCAGCAATGAATGACCACCCAACGCGAAAAAATCCTCATCGACCGAGACTTCCCGGTCAATGTCTAGAATCTCTCGCCAAATCGCCGCCAGCGTCTTTTGTACGAACCCGGTAGGCGACATCTCCGGGGACAAGGAGCGCTCCAATTCCGGTTCGGGTAAGGCCTTCCTATCGATCTTCCCGTTCGCCGTCAGCGGCAGATGCTCCAAAACGACAATCGCCGAAGGCACCATGAACCGAGGCAATTGCCGTCGGGCGACATCCAGCAAGCGGGTTTCCAGCACTTGTCCAGCGGCAGATGCAATATAAGCCACCAATTTCCGGTCGCTGGCAGCCGCTTCACCGACCGTCAAGACGACGCAGTCATCGACGCCGGCCACCGATTTTAAAACCGCTTCAACTTCGCCCAACTCGATGCGAAACCCTCTGACCTTAACTTGGTGATCCAAACGGCCGTGATAAATTAGCCTGCCTTGGTCGTCGTAGCTAACCAAGTCGCCCGTCCTATATAGCCTTGCCCCCGCTTGTGCGCTAAAAGGATTGGGAACGAATTTTTCCGCAGTCAGCGCCGCTCTGGCGTGATAACCACGCGCCAAGCCCATGCCTCCCAAAAACAGCTCGCCCGGCACGCCCGGCGCTACGGGCTGCATATAGGCATCCAGCACATAGGCACTGCTATTGCCGATTGGACGCCCGATACTGGGTTGGGCATTCACCTGGCGCAAGCAATACGTCGAATACGTCGTATCTTCCGAAGGCCCGTATAAGTCGTACACTTCCTTGATGTGCGGTTTCGCGTATAGCCTATCGACCAATTCCCCGGACAACGGCTCACCAGCCAAATTAACCGTTGTTACCGTATCGGGTATCGCATCGGCTTTCAGCAGTTCCTCCGCCGCGGACGGCACCGTATTGATCAAGGTCGGAACACACTCCGGGCATTCCACCAATTCGAGCACGTTACGCAATAAAACCAAGGTTCCGCCACTGGCGAGAGTCAGGAAAATTTCGAAGACCGATAAGTCGAAACAGATCGAGGTACCGGCCAACACTCGACTCAATTGTTCAGGTCGATAAACGCTTCTAGCCCAAGCGATCATGGCCAGGGCATTGGCATGGGTAATCGCCACGCCTTTGGGTTTGCCGGTCGAACCCGAGGTATACAACACGTAAGCCAGATTTTCGGCTCTTCGCTCGGGCAAGACCTGAACGCCGATCTCCGGCAAGGCTTGATCCAACAGAATTTTCGAGGCTGCGGCGAGTCCCGGAATAGCCTCGGCCAAATCCGACTCGGTCAATAACAGCAAAACCTTGGCATCGGCCAACGTATGCTCCAGTCTGGCACTGGGGTAATCCGGATCCAACGGCACATAAGCCGAACCGCTTTTAAGAATCGCCAACATCGCAACGATCAAACGCGGCGAACGCTTTAAACAAACCCCAATCAACACCTCCGGGCCGGCTCCGAGACTCAGCAACACATTCGCCAAGGCATCGACGCTATCGCTTAGAGCTTGATAACTGAGTTGAACATCGCCCTGAACCAAGGCGATTTGGTCGGCGGCATTCGCGACACTCCGCGCGAATAAATCGTACAAACCGGCGGCGGCACCGAAAGGCATCACATTTCGGTTCCAATCGACAACAACTTGCTTGTACAACACCTCGTTAATCAGTGAAAAATCGCCGACCCGCTTGTCCTGTCCACCTGGGAGTTGCTCAAACAAATACGCCAGTCCGTCGCACAATCCTTGCACTTTATCGGCCTTGAACAAATCGGCGTTATATTCGAAAGTGCCGATTAGGCTATTCCCACTCTCGTGCATTGCCAGGGTCAAATCGAACTTCACGTCTCTGCTGGCCAAAGTCAGCGGCTCAATAGTTAAGCCATTCAATTCAGGTGTTTGCCGCGCGCCATGATGAAAAAGAAACATCACTTGAAACAAAGGCGTGCTTGAAAGATCGCGTTCAGGCTGTAACGCTTCGACCAGTTTTTCGAACGGCAATTCTTGATGGGCAAACGCGTCGATCACCGTCGCCTTAACTTGCGCTAAAAACGCCGACCATAATGGATTGCCCTGGATTCGATTCCGCAATACCACGGTATTCGCGAAGAAACCAATCAAATTTTCGGTTGCCCGGTGACTACGGTTGGCAACAGGCGTACCGATGCCGAAATCGTATTGGCCGCAATACCGCGCCAAAAATAGATTGAAACCGGCCAACAACAAGACAAAAACCGAACAGTGTTGCCGTTCGGCCTGCTGCTTTAACGCCGACGTCAGCTTCGCATCCAGCGTAAACGACGCACTTTGCGCGCGAAACGTTTGGATTGCGGGACGCGGGAAATCGCTAGGCAAGCTCAAAGCCGGCGGCATATCCGCCAGGGTAGTCCTCCAATAAGCCAATAATTGCTCCAAGCGCCTGGAATCCAGCCTATGTCGTTGCCAGACTGCGTAATCCTTGTATTGAAGCGCTAAAGCCGGCAAATCGGCCTCAAGCGCCGACCGGTACAAAGTCAGCCACTCTTGCATGAATACGCTTTGCGACCAGCCGTCGGATATGATGTGGTGGTTATTAACGACCAACCAATGGCTTTGCGCGCCGGTTTTTACCAGCGCAATACGGATCAGCGGCAAACGGTCCAAACGGAACACATGTCGGCTTTCTTGCGCCAGCAATTGCTCCAATTTCGACTGCTGCGTTGCACCATCCTCCGAAGACCAGTCCAGACTTTGGAAGGGTAACGGGGTGGCAGGCAAGATTTTTTGCCTCGGCCGAGCATTTTTCAGCACGAAAACGGTGCTCAGGCTGTGATGCCGCTGAATAATCCTATTAAAGCAAGCTTGCAAGCGCTCGACATCCAAGGCGCCGCCGATGCTCAACGCAATCAGCATGTTATAAGCGCTGCTTTCGGGATATAACTGCTGTAAAAAATACAAACGTTCCTGAGAAAAGGACAGCGGATAATCGTCGGCATCGGCCGCGACGCCTAATTCAAAACCGTGTTCCCGCTCGCTAGCATCGATTGCATCGGCCTGTTGTCGCAAGGTCGAATGCTGAAATAAGGTTCGGACATCGAGTTTGACTGAAAACTCGCTGAGAATACGGTTGGCCAACTGCATGGCCAACAGCGAATGTCCACCCAATGAGAAAAAGTCGCTATCCCGACTGGCCCGAACCCCTAATAAAGCCTCCCAGATTGCCGCCAACTCCATTTCGGTGCCGGTCGCCGGCGGCTCCTGCGAAACCCCTTGTTGATAATCCGCCGCGTCCGGCTCGGGCAGGGCTTTATCGTCGACTTTGCCGTTCGGATTCAGCGGCAGTTCCGGCATCTCGACCAAGGCCGCCGGCAGCATATACGCCGGCAATTGCGTCTCGAGATAGCGACGAAGGTCCCGAACGTCGATTTGCTGCCCAGATATAGCACTGAAATAAGCAATCAGGCATTTCCCTTGTCCGGCGATCTCTTTGACCCGAATATGACTCTGCTTGATAGGCGGATACGCGTTAAGCGCCGTTTCGATATCGCCTAATTCGATACGGAAACCCCTGATCTTCACCTGATGATCGGCGCGGCCGACGAACTCAATCATGCCCTCGGCATTCCAGCGGACGCTATCGCCACTGCGATACATGCGCTCACCAGGTTGACAAGAAAAAATATCCGGTACGAATTTAAGCGCCGTCTCCGCGGCTTGATTCAAATAGCCGCAAGACAAACCCTCGCCGGCAATGTAAAGGTCGCCAACGATCCCCTCGGGTACAGGCCTAAGCGCTTGATCCAATACATACAGACGAGTGTTTGCCAAAGCCGAGCCGATAGCGACGGTTCGCGCGTTGTCGCCGACCGTTTCGATCTCATACCACGAAGAAAAACTGGTACCTTCCGTTGGCCCATAAACGTGTAAAAAGTGCTCGGGCTTGCCATGCTTCAAGACTTTTTTGACCTGTTCGGGATCAACCAACTCGCCACCGAACAATAAATACCGCAAACCTAAAAAAGCATCGGCTCGCTGTTGCACCATTTGATTAAACAGCGCCGTCGTCAAAAACAATGCGCTAATCCGGCTTTGGCGTAAAAAATCGACAAACCGGTCGGTAGACAAACTCGTATCGCGGTCGGCAATTTCCAGACTGGCACCGTTCAGCAACGCCCCCCAAATTTCAAAGGTCGCCGCGTCGAACGCGGTATTGCTGACCTGCGCGATTCGGTCGGTCGGTTTCAAATCGACATAATTGCTGTTTAAAACGAGTCTGGCGATGGCCAAATGCTGAATGCCGATGCCTTTAGGCACGCCGGTGGAACCCGAGGTAAACATCACATAGGCCAAGGCATTGGCCGGCACGCCAACGGCAGGATTCAAACAGGGATAGCCCGTTAAGTCCAAGCGGTCCACTATCAATAACTTGGCGTCGCCGAAGACTTGCGCGTTGTCCTCCAAAGCGCTTTCGCTCAAAATAACCTTGCAATCGGCTTGCCGGTACATCGCCGCCAGTCGCTCCAGCGGATAAGCCGTATCGAGCGGTAAATAGGCCGCGCCTGTCTTTAAAACCGCCAGCATCCCGACCACGCAATCGCAGCCTCGCTCCAAATACAATGCCGCCAAATGGCCTGGACGTACCCCTTGTTCGAGCAAAAGATACGCTAATCGATTGGCCCGCTCGTCCAGTTGGCGATAGGTTAAGCGGCGCTGCCCATGAATCAAGGCCGTCTGTTCGGGCCGCTGTTCAACTTGTTTTTGAAAATGTTGAACCAAGTTAAGCCGGCGAGGGAAATCACTGGCACAATCGTTCCAGTCGTAAATAATGCGCTGGTAATCTTCAGCGGATAATAAATCGATGTCCTCGATCAACACCTCCGGCTGAAGGACCACGGCATCGATAATGCGCAAGTATGATTTCGCCATCCGTGCCAGGGTTTCCGGCAGAAACAACGCTGTCGCGTATTCGAACAAGCCACTGAACGACTGGCCTTGCTCTTGTATCGACAGGGTTAAATCGAATTTCGCCGCGTTTCTGGGCGCGGGAATCATCTCGACCGATAAATCCGCTAAAGACGTGCTGGCGACGGTTTCGTTGACGTAGGTGAACATGACCTGGAACAACGGGCTGTATGCTTCGTTCCGTTCGGGTTGCACGGCATCGACGACTTTCTCGAAGGGCAGATCCTGATGGCTATCGGCGGCAAAAAAAGACTGCCGGGTTTGCTGCAAGACTTCGACAAACGATTGCTTATTCGAGCACTCGACTTTAATCGGCAAACTATTAACAAAGAAACCGATCAAGTCTTCCAGCTCTTTTTGATTCCGCCCGGCGAACGGCGTGCCGATCAAAAGCTGACGCTGCCCGGAATATTTCGCCAGCAACACCGCAAAGGCACTCAACAGCAACACAAAAACCGACACCTGCTGTTTTTTGGCTAAGTCCGATGCCCTGGCCCTGGTATCGGCATCGATAGCAAACTCATAACACCCGCCCTGATGGTTGGCGGTTTTCGGACGTTTAAAATCGCAGGGCAAATCCAAGAAATGAGGCACATCCTTTAAATACTCTTGCCAAAATGCCGTGGCCTGCTTACCGGCATAGGAGTTCAAGTTTTTTTGCTGCCAAAGCGCGTAATCGCCAAACTGAATCGGCAGAGCCGGTAAATCGGCGCGTTCCTGCCCGAGGCCGGCGCGATAAAACGCGGCAAAATCGCGCATGAACACATTGGCCGACCAGCCGTCGCTAATCAAATGGTGCACGCAACTGGCCAGCACATAGTCGCACTCGGCCAATTTGACCAAGCGTACGCGGATTAAGGCCTCGTGCTCCAAATCGAATCCACGGTCGCTCATCTCCAGTAACACGGCTTGCAAGTCCCGCTCCGGTCGGTCGCTGCTCGTTAAATCGACGACATCCAGCTTAAAAGGCTGGACCGGTTTAATATCGATAAAAAACCCCTGGTCGTTCTGATGGAAATGCGCGCGTAATATTTCATGGCGCTCGATCACGCTGGCCAATGCCTGTTCCATCCTCTCGGGCGCTAGCCTCCCATGCAAACGCAAAAATACCGGGATATTGTATAAGCTGTCCGATCCGCTATAGCGCTGCAAAAACCACAAGCGCTGCTGGGCGGAAGTCATGGGTATCCGCTCCCCCTCCTCTCTGCGCGGAATCCCGAACTTAGCGCCCTGCTCTTTATTCTTGGCCGACAGCTTCTGGAACAGCAGCGCTTTTTGGGCCGGGGTTAATAGCGCGAGTTTATCTTTCAAGTCAGTCATAAAACCAAAACCGCCCTAAAGCAAATAACTCGTTTGATCGTCGGACAATCGAGCCAAATCACCGAGCAAGTCCGCTTGCTCTTCGACGTCGAGCGCATCGAATTGGGAAGCGAGTATCCAATCCGCTTGCCGTTTAATGCTGGGATGTTCGAAAACCACGCGCATCGGTAACTCCAAGTCGAATTCTTGTTTGATCCTGCTGACGATCTGAGTTGCCGTCAAAGAATGGCCGCCCAAATCGAAGAAATTCTGTTCGGTGCCGATTTCCGACACTTGCAAAACCTCTCTCCAGATGCGCAACAAACTTTCCTCAATCTCGTTTTCGGGCGCCAGCAATGCCCCACGGACGATCCCGTCGTCGGCCACTTCGGGCAAGGCACGGCGATCGACTTTGCCGCTGGGCGTCAACGGCAATTTATCCAACATCAGCCATTTCTGCGGCACCATGTAGTGCGGCAAGCGTTGCGCCAAATAATCCCTGATCTCCGCCGCGTCAAGCCGGTCATCGCCAACGACCAAATACGCCGTTAAATAACCGTCTTCACGTTCGCCCTTGACGGCGGTGACTACAGCCTCCTTCACGGCGGGATAGGTATTTAAAGTCAATTCTATTTCCGCCAAATCGATCCGAAATCCCCGAACCTTGACCTGATGATCGTTGCGACACAGAAATTCGAAACCATCCGCCAACGTAAACTTTACTTGGTCGCCGGTTCTATACAAGCGACTCCCCGGCTGCTCGCCGAAAGGATCGGGCAAAAAATATTCCGCCGTACGCGCCTTATCGTTCAAATAACCCACGCCAACGCCAGTTCCGCCCACGCAAAGCTCCCCCGGCAGACCGAACGGCAGCGGATTCAAGGCTTCGTCGACGACATACAAGCGAGCATTGCCGATCGCCTCGCCAAGCGGTACCGTACTTTGCCAATAGCGATCGACGGGATCGATGGGGAAAAACAGGCACACATCGGCGCATTCGGTCGGCCCGTAACTGTTGACGACGGTTGTCGTCCGCTGTACAGACTCCAACCAAGGTCGAATCCGCCCCAAGGCGATGGGCTCGCCGCCGAGAAATACATATTTCAACGACGCCAGCGAACCCGGCCGGCCGGCCGCAATATCGGCGAGCGGATAGAAGGCGCTAGGCGTCGCGTTGATCCAACCGATTCGGTAGCGATCGATTAACTCAACGATCAAGGAAGGATCGTATTCCGGCTTCTCGTATAGATATAAAGTGCCGCCGACTACGAGCGGCGCGAAGAAATTTTTTTGGGTTAAATCGAAGCTTAACGACGTATAAACCAAGGTCGATGTCGCTTGACGCAAATCGAAATCGGCGACATACCAATTCAACACCAAGTTGGCGAAACTGCTGTGTTGCACCCCGGCCCCTTTCGGAACGCCGGTCGAACCGGAAGTGAAGATCATATAGATCAATTGCTCGGCGGCGATTTCCGGTAGTTCGCGCCGGACCGGACTAGCCGCCAATAAATCTTCGATATAAAACAGCGCCAACGTGCCGTTATCGCTCAAATGAGCCAGAGCGAACGATAAGCTCCGCTGCGATAACACATGCTTGATGCCCGCTGCGCCGACCATCAATCGGACCCGTTGCTCGGGATATTTCGGATCTATCGGCACATAAGCGGCTCCGGCCTTTAGGATCGCCAACATCGCAACCAACATGTCGACGCTGCGTTCCACACACAGTCCGACCAAGTCGCCGGGCGCGACGCCGGCGTCGGCTAAGAGCCTAGCCACATGCGAGGCGCGTTGCCCCAATGCGCCGTAGCTCAGCCGCTGGTCGCCGCAGACCACGGCGGTCGCGTCGGGATGCAAGGCCATTTGCCGTTCGATAACTTGCAAAACGTTACCGTCTTTCAGCTCTGGCTTCCGGCCGCGATTCCAGGCCGCCAGTACACCGTGGTATTCGCCGACCGCCATCAACGGAATGCTCCCCGGTTTTAAGGCTGCATTAGCGGCAATGGCCTCGCAACAATTGATGAAATGCCGCCCAAAGGCATCGATCGTTTCCGGTTTGAATAAATCGGTGTTGTAACCGAACTCCAAGCTGATATCGTCGGTATTTTCCGACACCATCAATGCCAAATCGAATTGCGCATTGCTCCGCCGCAACTGCAACTGCTCGATGACGACCCCTGGCAGTTCAAATGCCTGCTCCGGCGCGTTTTGATAGCTAAACAGCGTCTGTATCAGCGGAGAATAACTTAAACCGCGCTCCGGTCTCAGTTGGTCGACGATTTGCTCGAACGGGCAATCCTGATGCTCGACAGCCGCCAACAACAGCGCTTTTACGTGATGCAGCAATTCGCGAAACGTTAAATGCGGCTCGATACTGGCGCGCAGGACTAAAGTGTTGACGAAAAATCCGATTAAGGGCGCCAATTCGGGTTGGTTTCTGTTGGCGACCGGCGTGCCGACCACCAGATCCTGTTCCTGGCTATAGCGATGCAGTAAAACGAAATAGACGGTTAACAACACCATGTTCATGGTGGCGTTTTCCCGATGAGCCAAGGTTTTCAATGCCGCCGTCGTTTGCGAAGACAGCGCGAGCATCAGGGTTGATCCTTGAAATCGCTGCACCGGCGGCCGCGGATAATCGCTCGGCAACGCAATCAACGGTGGCATGCCGGCCAACTGCCGTTGCCAGTAAGCCAACTGCCGCTCCCTAACGTCGCCGCTAAACCATTCCCGCTGCCAAATGGCGTAATCGCCGTATTGAATGTCCAAGGCCGGCAAATCGGCTACCGGTCGATTTTCCTGATGGGCGCTGTAGAATTTCATCATTTCGTCGACAAACACGCCCATCGACCAACCGTCGGAAATAATATGGTGCACGACCGACAGCAACACGTGCTCGGTATCCGAAAGAGTCAGCAGCTGCAACTTAATCAGCGGCCCTTTTTCGAAATCGAAAACCATGCCCGCCAAATCGGCGGCGAGTTCGCGGCAAATTTGCAGTTGCCGGTCTATGTCGGCTTCGGCTACGACCTTTTGTTCCAATATCAAATCGCTCTCAGGTTCCACCCATTGACTAGGCTCACCGTTTACCGTGCGAAAAGTGGTTCGCAAAATCTCATGCCGTTCGACGATTTGCCGCAAGGCGGCTTCCAAGGCCAAGCAATCCAAGGAGCCGGTCAGCCGCAGCGCGCCGGTAATGTTGTAAGCCGTACTTTCCGGCTGCAGCTGTTGAAAAAGCCATAAGCGCTGTTGCGCGAATGACAATGGGAAAAAATAGGATTGCCGTGGCACCCGCGCCTCTTCGTTCATGGTGATGCTCCTCTAACGTTAACCTACAGCAGAGGGGGTCAAAACGATGTAACGCGATGACCATAATTCCTGAAAGGCCTCGTAAAGCGCCGCTTCGTTATCGGAACCGACACCTGCTCGCGCCATCAAGGTTTGTAGCGGCATTTTGCCGTCGGCCGCTTGCAATACGCGATAGAGGTCATTGGGTATTAGCCGGCGCGAACTACCGCCGTAATTCCATTCGATATAGCTTTGTAGCGACCGGTGCTGGTTATCCCGGTAACAATCTTCCTGAATCAGCCGTGCCGCTTTGGGCAAGGACGGTATCAAACTCTTCAGTTCGGTCTCGCCCCAGGCTTTTTTCGTCAGCAAACAATCGCCGACGACCAAATAATCCAAGCCTGACGTCAGGTAGCAGACCATAGCGTCGTCGGCACTATCCACGATCGGTTCGGCATGGTTATTGAACGAGGTATTGAGCACCATCGCAATGCCGGTTTTTTGCCTGAAAGCGTCGATCAATTCCCAATACTCTGGATTATGAACTTTACTGACCGTTTGTAACCTCGCGCTACCGTCCACGTGAGTAATCGCCGCCAGGGTATCTCTATGCGCCGACTTGACCGGCAAAACGAAGGCCATGAACGGAAAGTCTCGCTCGTCGCCCGGCACGTCGAAAAAATCGCCGACATATTCTTCCAACACCGACGGCGCGAAGGGTCGATAACTTTCGCGCATCTTAATCATTGCGTTAATGGTCTCCTTATGCGAACCCAAACGCGGGTCGGCGATAATGCTGCGGTTACCCAAGGCCCTGGGACCGAACTCGGAACGCCCTTGCACCCAGCCGACCACTTTGCCCGCTATCATCAAGTCGCTAACCCGGTCGGCGCGATCCGTCATTTTTTCGATGGTCGCGAAAGCTTGCCATTTAGCCAGGGTTCGGTACAAATCGTCCCCGGCCAAGGTCGGCGTACCCCAATAAGCGTGCGGTACGCGTTTAAACGGCAGCTCAGGCAGGCTGCAATGCGCCGCATACATCGCCGCGCCGAAAGCGCAACCGGAGTCGGCGGCAAAGGAAGGCGCAAACACTTTTTCGAACAAGCCGGACTGCATAATCTTGCCGTTCATACTGCTGTTTTGCCCGACTCCGCCCGCCAACGCCAGCCTCTTATGTCCGGTCGTTTGCTGAAAATGACTCAACATATGCATGACGATCGTTTCCAAGGCTTGTTGCAAGGCAGCGGCCAAATCTTTATGGATTTGCTCGAACGGCTGATCGCCATGCCTCGGCATTAAGGCTTCGTATAAGCCAACGATTTTCTCGCGGTGCAAGGTGTAATCGCCGTTCGGCAATAGCGTATAGAATCCGGAAAACTGATCGGCGAAACGGTTGGCGTCACCGTAAGGCGCCAAGCCCATGACTTTATATTCATCAAAAATTCTGTATCCCAGAAAGCGGATGACGTCGAGGTAGAAAAAACCCAGGGATTCGTGCACCGGTTTGGTCATCAAGGTGTTAAACGTATTCGCCAGCACGTCGACCACGGTTGTCGACACATTGTCGCCGGAACCATCTATGGTCAACACCAAGCTCTGTTCGAAGCCCGACATGTAATAAGCCGTCGCGGCATGAGCCAAATGGTGGTTGACGAAACTAAATTTCTCGCGCGGTAGATCGACGCCGAACTCGCGCCTGAACAAGTACTGATACATAGCCCGCCCATCTTCGACGGCGGCCATGTCGGCTTTGACCAATCGCAGTTGCTTTAGCGACTCGTCCAGAAAAGCTTCGCTGACGTAAACGGCGATTAGGTCCAGCTCCTCTAAGCGAATATCGGCTTGTTGCAAACAAAACCGAACTGCGGAATGCCAGATTTTATTGGTATGTTTAATCCGGTTTAAGCGCTCTTCCTCTATGCCGGCGACGACCTCACCGTCCCGAACAATAACCGCCGCGGCATCGTGCAGCAAATCGGCGCCGAAATCGAAAAACGATTCGTACAACCGATCGAAACCGCCTGCCAGACCTAAAATTATCACGCTAACTCCTCTTTTGTTGTTTCATCCGTTCAGACGACCTTTTGCTGGCTGCGGTCCCGCTTAACCAGTTTTGGCCCCGCCTGACCGGCCTTTTCGATTGTCGACAATCTTTCGGCCAACAAGGCAATGGTCGGTACTTCGAAAATTAGCCTTAACGGCACTTCGATCTGCAATTGCTTGCGGATTAACGCGACGATCCGCGTCGCTTTTAACGAATGTCCACCCAAATTGAAAAAATCGTCGCAAACACCAATAGCTTCGTTATTCAAAACCTGTTGCCAGATCGCCAACAGTTCTCGCTCCGTTTCATTGCGCGGAGCGACTTTCAGCGCCGATGTCAATGCGAAGGGATCGGGCAATAGAGCGTAGTCGACCTTACCGTTTTTATTTAACGGAAATTCGCCGACCTCCATCCAGACGTCCGGCAGCAAATAGCGCGGCAAGCGCTCAGCCGTTGCCGCCACCAAGCCGTCGCGATCGAACGTACAACCGGACTTGACAATGACATACGCCACCAAGGTGTTATCGCCGCCGGGATCTTTAACGGCCTGCACCAGCACATCCCGCACCGAATCCTGCGCCTTAATCGCCGCCTCCACTTCTTGCGCCTCGATGCGGTAACCCCTGATCTTGAATTGCCTATCGGCGCGACCGAGAAACTCCAAACTGCCGTCCATTCTCATGGAAACCAAATCACCGGTCGCATACAGCCTGCTGCCGGGCCGCTTGGCATAAGGATGGGGAATAAATGCCGCAGCCGTGAGTGCCGGCTTGCGGTAATAGCCGTAAGCAACTCCCTCCCCCGCGACATACAAGCGGCCTAGCGCACCAATGGGTTGCAAGCGCAGTTCGCTATCCAATACCCAAGCCTCCGAATGGGCAATGGCCTTGCCGATGGGCACGCTAGCTGCCAACGCGGACGCTTGAGTTATCCGCTGACAACAACTAAAAGTGGTGTTTTCGGTAGGCCCGTAACCGTTAACAAAGGTCGCGGCAGGAAAGCGCTGCAACAATCGGCGCACGTGCTCCGCCGACACCACGTCGCCGCCGGCCAGCAATTGCCGGACGCTGGCCAGGTTCTCGAGCTGTTCGTCGACCATCTGCTGGAACAGGCCGGCCGTCAACCAGAGGATCGTAATGCCTTGCTGCTCGATATAAACACCCAGCTGTTGCAAGCTGGGTTGGTCTTGTTCCACTACCGATAATTCCGCGCCATTCAATAACGGCGCCCAAATTTCGAAAGTCGAAGCGTCGAACGACAACGGCGCAAACTGCAAGAATTTGTCTTTTTCCGAAATTGTCAGGTAATCGCTATCGACAACCAAACGAATCACGCTACGCTGACTGACAAAAACCCCTTTCGGTTTGCCGGTGGAACCGGAAGTATAGGAGACATAAGCGACAGCCGCCGACGGAATCACTCGCCGAGGAGGCGTTTCGCCGAGGTCTTGATTTATTGGCTCATAGGGATCGAAGCCCCGCACGCCGTTGAGTTCGAATCCGCCATGCTGGATCGCTATACGCACGCCGGCATCCCGACATAATGCCTCAGCCCGTTGCTTGGGAAGATCCCACTCCAATCCCAGATAAGCGGCACCGGCCTTGATAATACCGAGCACGGCAATGATCCGCATGCAGGAGCGCGGCAACGCAACCGCGACGATGTCGCCGGGTTTTACCCCGGCCACCATTAAACGCTCGGCGATAGCATTGGCCTCGGCATTCAGCGCCGCATAACTGTAGCTGGCGTCCAAGCCGCGCAAGGCAATTTTTTCCCCGTGACGCGCGGCAGTTTGCTCGAATAAGCCGGCCAAATCCGGCGTCGGCAGCGGCGGTTCAATCCCTACACTGATCTGCGTCAGCCAAGTCCGCTCGGCCACCGTCAGCATTTTCAAGTCGGCTATGCGTTGCTCGGCGGATTCGGCCAAACCGTTTAACAAGCCTATGAAATGCCGCATCACTTGTTGCAAATAGCTTTCCGCATAACGGGCTTTGTTGTACAGACAAGTCAACCGCCATGGCCGACCGGGGCTGATGACAACGGTCAAATCGTAGTTGGTCTGTTCCCTGGTTTGCACATCGGTGACCGTTAATTCGACCTGACTATCGCCTTCCTCGGCTTGTAGATGATAGTTTTCGAACACTAACAAGTGGTCGGGCGCACCTTGTTTAGGCTGGCTCTCCGCCATGGTCAAAAATTGGTAGGCCTGGCTGCTGCTGTTGTGTTGGTGCAAACGGTTCAACAAAGCCAAAACCGGTTCCGTTTCGTCAAACCTAACCCGCACCGGCACCGCATTAATCAACAAGCCCACCATCCGCTCGATATTGGCAATGGCGCTGGGCCGGCCCGAAACCACGGTGCCGAAGACCACGTCCCGCCTGTCGTTATAGCGCCCCAACAGGATGCCCCAGGCCGCTTGCATCAACGCGTTGACGGTCACTTTGTAATGTTTGGCAGCCTGCTGCAGCCGCTCCGGCAACTCGGGCGGCAGCGTTTGCTTGAATTCGGCTTGGCCTGGTTGTTGGCTAGGATAAGACGGCAATGCGGCCACTTCGTCGTAGCCTTCCAGATAATCGGCCCAGAATCGGCGAGCGGCCTGTGTATCCTGCTGCTGCAACCAGCGTAGATATTGGCTGAAAGGCGGCGACACCGGCAGCCGAGGCTCTTCATGACTGGAAATGCTCCGGTAAAGCCGGGTCATTTCGTTCATCAAGATTCCGACGCTCCAGCCATCCAATAAAATATGATGAAAACTCCAAACCAAATACCAACGCTGGCCGGGCAAGCGAATCAGCTTAATCCTCACCGGCGGTCGTTCGGCCAAGTTAAACGGCTGATTCAAGTCCTGTCGTAAATAATCCGCCAAGCTCCGCGATGCCTTTCCGTCCTCGCGCCAATCTTCCACACCAAAACTCGCGTCAGCGTGCTTAAGCACCATTTGCAAGGGCTTACGCGCTTGGTCGTCGACGAATATCGTGCGTAATATGCCGTGCCGCGCAACCAGCTGATCCCAAGCCTTGCGATAGCTGTCGCAGTCCAAGGCCCCCTGCAAGCTAAAGCTGATCTGCTCGTGGTAAGCACTGGAAGCGGGTTCCCGTACGGCGTGATAGAGCATGCCTTCCTGCATCGGCGTCAACAGGCAAACATCGCCGAGGTTTTGCCGGTAAGCACTCAGCAGTTCGTCCAATTCATCAAGGCTCAAATTGCCGTGGCAAAGATCGGACGGCGTCGGCACGGCTAAGGTTTGCCGCAGGCAATGGTCTATGACCGCCTCTAAGTTTTCTTTGTATAAGCGGCTCAAGCGCTGCATGGCATCTTCGGCAAACAAATGCCGGTCATAGCGCCATTCGATACACAAGCGATCTTCCAACACCATCGCACTGAATTCCAAGGCGGCGGGCCTCATTCCCTGCCCCGCGACCGCCGCGCCGACGTCGTTGCTCAAGGCGCGATACAGGCCGGCGTCGTCGTTGCGCTCGAAACGCCCCAAATAATTGAACACCAGGTCCGCGGCAAACCCCAAATCAGCCGCCGACCTTAATTCGGCCGGCGTCAAATAGCGCAACACGCCGTAACCGATGCCTTTATTGGGCACGTGTCGCAAATGTTCTTTCAGCCAGCGAATTTGATAACTTAAATCCCGATTCGGCTGCTTTTCCAATACCACGGGATAAAGGGAGGTAAACCAACCGACGGTCCGGCTAACATCCAATTCCGGCAATACCGGTTCGCGGCCGTGACCTTCCAGCAATAACACCGTTCGGGTCAAACCGCTCCAGGCTTCCAAGGCCGATAACCAGGCCGCCAATAACAGGTCTTCGACCCGCGTGTTATAGGCAGCATGGGCTTGCTGCAATAATTGCCGCGTCCGGTCGGCGCTTAATTGAGATTGATGGCTCAGCGCATCCTGGTAGCAACAAGCTTTTCCGGACCAGGAAGCGGCGCTTTTACTAGCCGATTGCGCACGCCAATAGGCTAAATCGTCCAGCAAGGCCGGCTGCCGGCTATAGCGCGACAAGCCTTCCGCCCAGTCGGCATAACTATCGGTTTGCCGAGGCAATTCATGCACTTCCCCGCGGCTCAAGGCATCGTATAAGGCGCTGAAATCTTCCAATAAAATGCGCCACGACACACCGTCGATCAGCAAATGATGCACGACTATCAATAAGCGGTCGGCGGCCGGGCATTGGTACACCACCAAGCGGATTAACGGCGCTTTATCCACCTCGAAACTTTGCTGCACGACGGCGGCATGCGCGACCATGGCCGCTTCGACGTCCGCCGCCGACACCAGCGAAACCGCTTGCACCGCGATGCGGCAGCGATCCTCCGCTAGAATCTCGGCTGCCATGCCTTGCTCTACCGAATGAAAACAACTGCGCAAGGCCTCGTGGTGTTGCAATAACTGCTGCCAAGCGCGCTCCAGATAGGGGATTTGCCAACTTCCGCTACACGCTTCCAGCAAGGCTGTGTGATTAAAATGATGGGCTTGACTGCCCTGTTGCTCGAAAAACCATCGTTGTATCGGCGTCAATGGCAAACGACCGTTGAGCTGGCGCGTTTTGTTTTCGACGGACAGCACTTTTAACTGCGGCGCTAAAGCCTGTATGGTCGGGTAGCGGAACAAATCCTGAACGTCGATTCGATAACCCTGCTTACGCAATTGAGACACCACCCGAATCGCCTGAATCGAATCCCCGCCCAAGGCGAAAAAATCGTCTTGCACGCCGACATGCTCTTGTTGCAACAGTTTTTGCCAAACTTGAACCAATAAACCTTCTTCCGCCGTTTCGGCCGCCAAATAAGGCTGGTCCGCCGCCGTTTCGGGTGCCGGCAAAGCCTGCCGGTTTACCTTGCCGTTGACCGTTAACGGAAACCGCGGCAAATACGCGAAGCAGCCAGGCACCATGTAAATCGGTAACTGCTTGGCGACCAATTCCCTTAATGCTGCGGTTTTTAACGCCTCTCCGGTCTGCGTGTGATAGTAAGCCGCCAAGGTTTGCTGGCCTTGCTGGTTGTCGATCAGCATGACCACGGCTTGTTCGATAACCGGCTCGCGCAGCAAGGCCTGCTCGATCTCGCCCAATTCGATCCGAAAGCCATGGAACTGGACTTGTTGATCCAGACGTCCCAAATACTCCAACTCGCCATCGTGCGAATAACGACCGCTATCTCCGGTGCGGTAGAACAGGGTATTCAATCCTAATTGGGGTAAGCGCACAAAACGCTGAGCCGACAATTCGGCCCGGTTCCAATATCCCAAACACACGCCGGCGCCACCGACATACAACTCGCCAGGCACACCCGGTGCGACCAATTGGCCGTAGCGATTTAAAAGATAGACCGATAAATCCGGCAAGGGTTTGCCGATCACGCTGCCGGGTAAACTGATTTGCTCGGGGGCAATTTTTTTAAAGGTGACGTGTACGGTGGTTTCGGTGATACCGTACATATTGATCAATTGCGGACGGTCTCCGTAGGCTTCGAACCAGGGTTTCAACTGCTTGAACTCCAGGGTTTCGCCACCAAAAACCACGTAACGCAAAGCCGATAGCTTGGCGGTGTGTTGCTGGTCGACATCGATCAACTGTTTGAACGCGGTCGGCGTCTGGTTCAGCACCGTCACCTGTTCCCGGCCCAACAAGGCGTGAAAATCGACCGGGGAACGGCTGATCCAATAGGGCACAATCACTAAACGGCCGCCGTAGGCCAGAGCCCCCCACATTTCCCAAACCGAAAAATCGAAGGCGTATGAATGGAATAAACACCACACATCGCCGGCATTGAATTCGAACAGCGTATCTGTCCCCGAAAACAAGCGGGCCATATTGCCATGGCTCACCAACACGCCCTTGGGCTGACCGGTGGAGCCCGAGGTATAAATCACATACGCAGGACTATCCGGCCTTGCCTGCCAATTCACTGACAAATGGCTTGCCGCGTTCAACTCGGCGACAGCCACTGTTTCCAAGCGTGGCGCCACATCCGCCAACTGAACGGCTTTGTCTTGCGTCGTCAACAGCATTTTGATCCCCGAATCCCCGGCGATGAAACGCATCCGTTGTTCGGGCAACAATGGGTCCAGCGGCACATAAACCATACCCGCTTTCAATACCGCCAACACGGCGACCACCAACTCCAGGGAGCGATCGAAGCATAAGCCGACGAAATCACCGGCCGTTAAACCTAGATCGTACAAACGCCGGCCAAGATGGTTCGCATAAGCATCCAGCTCGGCATAACTACACTGTTGCGCTTCGTAGCTCAATGCAATCGCGTCGGGCGCCGTATGAACGGCACGTTCGAAACGTAACAATAAGGCATCGAAGCTAAAGCAGGTTATACCTTGCTCAGTCTGTTGAATAATTGCTTGCCGGCCCTGCTCGTCCAACAACGAAATTTCCGCTAATTTCATTGCCGGTGCTTCGATAATTTGCCGCAAAATTTGGCATAAATGCGCCTCGATGTAGCGATGCATATCGGCTTGATACTCCGAGCCGTAGGCCATTTGCACCTTAATGCCGCACTCGGCGGGCAAAAACTGGATGTCAAACGGATAATGAGTGCGCTCGATCACCTCGTTGGCTTGCACGCTTAATTCGGCATTCTCTTGAGCCGACATCCGCTTAAAGCGTTCGTCGAGCGGAAAATTTTCCAAGGTCAGATGGGTACTGATCAGGCGATTTTGCAAGGGATGTTGGCCCTGGATGGCCGAAAGCGGCGAATAATGATGCGCCTCCGCCTCAATCGCCCGCGCCTGAATAGTCAACAATAAGTCCCTAACGCTGATCGTCGGCGTAAGCAACACTCTGACCGGAATGGTATTGATAAATAAACCGACAATCCGCTCGACATGGTCGATCTCGGCCGGCCGGCCAGACACCGTGGCACCGAATACCACGTCCTCGCTACCGTTGTAATGAGCCAACAATAAGGCCCATGCAGCGTGCAAGATGCTGTTCAAGCTGACTTGAACGGTCTTGGTCAAGCCGTGAATGCCGTTAAAAATGGCCTCGGGTAATAGAAAAGATGCTCGAATACGACCGGAATCAGGTAATGAAGACGCCGAAGTAAACGGCAATTTCACTTCGTCTTGATAATCCGCCAAATAATGGCGCCAAAATGCCAAAGACTGTTGTTTGTCCTTTCCCTCCAACCATTTCACATACTGTGCAAAGGGAATCGTAAACGGCAATTCGCTATTTGGATTCGCATAGAGCTCGGTACATTCCGCCAATAGAATCCCTAAAGACCAGCCGTCCAAAATAATATGATGGTGGGTCCAAATGACCTCGGTCAAATCGTCCCGCAACTGCAACAAGGTAAAACGCGTCAGGCAATCTTGCTGTAACCGAAATCCGCGTTTACGGTCTTTAGACTTAATTTGCCGGCGCCGCTGTAACTGCTCCTGCACCTCTAAATGGCGCAAATCGATAGTCTCGAAAACCGGGGATTGTTTTTTCAAAATCACCTGTAACGGACGCTCGGCTCCGGCATGAAAGAACAAGGCCCGCAAAATTTCGTGACGTTCGAATAATTTGTCCCATACTTGGCTGAATCGTCGCGGATCGAAGCGCCCATTTAACAAATAGGCAATCTGCTGAATATAAGAATCGTCCTGATTGGATAAGGCGTGAAATAAAAACCCTTCCTGTAACGGCGTCAACGGGTAAATATTCGCCACATTTTGTTTATCGACAGCCAAGGTACAAATCCTATTTATTATCTAATATTCAAGATGACCGACATTAAAAACCGAAACACATTCCGGATGGTTTATCTCGTCAATGCTTATCGATCAGGCGCAATGCGCTTTCAGTAATTGACTTTTGATCCCAATCCAGAAAATGTTCTTTGAACGCCGTTATTTTTCTTATTACGGTATAACTATTTTGGTGTAACTTATACGGCTCAAAAAAGCTGAGCAACTCAAAATCAGAAAATTGACTCACCTGTTTTAACTTCAACTGCTTAACAAACATTGCACACTTTGGACAGCCGTTAACCGTATTATGAAAAATCATTAATCCGCCATTCGGATTCAGAAGCGGCCAGTATTCATCAAAAAACGCTTCATAGTCCAATGCATCATTCCAAGCCAGATCAATAGGCAGATGCGACGGCGCGATAACCGAACTATGATTAATCGCCGACGATTTCGACAAAGTCATAAAGCTCTCCAAACCCAAGGCAGTCAATGCCTCAATTACCTTCGGAGCGGAACTATATTCTTCGGAGAAATCGTCAAAAGCATAAAGCATGGGCTGATACTCTGGCTCATAAAACCTGGGATCGGCCCCGGTCGGCTGCGCTAAAAACCAGTCTCTTTGAGATTCAACGGTGTTCGCAACTTGATGAGCCTCTCGAGTTTTAGCGATTAACAAAGGCCGTTCTCGGTCAACGTCCTGCTGATTATCTGAAAGCGCTTTGATGATGTAGGGCGTTGTATAACCCATGCCAAATTCCACTACAGACCTAGGACGCACGCTGCGAATCAAGCTATAAAGTAATGGCGCTAAATGCTCCGTGCCTGATAAAGGACTATAGAGCGAAGCTGTTCCAGATATAAACCGAGCATCTAACATAGATTTCGTCCACTTTTAATTTTAGATGCTTGAGTTCGCTCTTGAAACAAACACTCTATTAAGGCCAAAGGCTAAACAAAATAAAAACGTAAAAGCAGTTTATATTTGCGCCAGAAAATCGTCCAATTGATTGATATCGAATCCATCGTAATCGATATCCGACGGCGTCAAGGATTGCGCCTTGCAAGTGGCGGCATGATCGATAATCGCCAATAAAGCCTGCTCGAACGCCGCCGCAAACTCGCCTATCCCTTCGCCTCGATACACCTGCCGGGGATACGCTATTTCAAACATTAATCGACCTGCCGCATGCCGACCGACAAATTCGATCAAATACGGGGTCCGTGCATTGGGCGACATGATGGCACCGATGTTTTCATCGGCGTAAGTAAAGCGGCCCCGACTATGCTCACCGAACTGGCCCAGATAGTTAAAACTGATCGCGGGGTCTTGAAACGAATGCCGGTTTGTAGCATCGTCCATATAGCGAACCAAACCGTAACCCAGGCCCTTGTCGGGAATTGCGCGCAGGGCTTCCTTGACGGTTTTGATCAAATACCCCAAATCCCGATTGGCGGGATATTCCAGGCTAACCGGATAACGCGTGGTAAACCAACCTATCGTGCGGCTAAGATCCACATCGTCCAGAACATCCCGACCGTGGCCTTCCAAAATCAGACTCAGTGCCGAATCCCCCGCCCATTGGTGATAAGCCGACAGCAAGGCTGCCAGCAACAAATCGTTGGCTTCCGTACCGTAGGCATGGTGGACGCCGGTCAAAAACCGTTCGCTATAGTCTTCATCGAACTCGACCTTAACGATGTCAAGGTCTTGATATTTAACATCCTGACCGTCCAAACCAGGCGATAAGGTTTGCCGCTGCCAATAATCCCCTTGCTCGGCGATGATCGTAGCGCCCTGTTGCCGCAACTGTTGCATCCAGACACTCAACGACGTGGTCTGCGGCGGCGCTTGCCAAGCGCTGCCTTGTTGATAAGCGTCATCCAGCTCTTCCATCAATATCCGCCAGGATACGCCGTCGATAATCAAATGGTGGGCCAGTAATAACAAAAACTGCTTGTCCGGCAGCCGGTAATATACGGCTTTCAATAACGGCCCAACCGTCAAATCGAACGACCTTTGCAAATCGGCGGCATGCATGCTTAAGGCCGCCATCGAAGGCAGTTCCAGCTCGAAAAAAGCCAGGCGCTCGCCGTCGGCATAAAACTGCCGCCACTGCCCGTCTTGATAGTGGTAGCGCAGCAAAAACGCATCGTGACCTTGGCAAACCTGCAGCAGCGCCTGCCTAAGACGCTCGGCATCCAGCGCTTCGGTTTCCAATAAAAAAGCCTGGTTGAAATGATGAAAATCGCAGCCGTGATACCTAAAGAAATGCTGCTGAATCGGCGTCAACGGCAGTTCGCCTTCAGCCTTGTCCAACACCTCCACAGCCGCTTTGAGCAGGCTTAATCTAGGTGCCAATCGACTGAGCGACGGATAGGCAAACAAATCCCGCACTTCCAGCTTCCAACCTTGCTGCCGCAAGCGGGAAACGATCTGCAAAGCCTTGATCGAGTCGCCGCCGGAGGCGAAGAAATTATCCTCGCGGCCGATGCCGTCCAGCCCTAACACCCCGCACCAGACTTGCGCCAGCAGGCTTTCGCGCTCGCCCTGCGCCGCGCCGCCCAGTTCGTCGCTCAGACGCTGCGCCTCGGAGCATTTCGGTAAGGCTTTTCGGTCGATTTTGCCGGAAGCGTTGACCGGCAAGCGCTCCAACACCACAAAATGCGCGGGAATCATATACTCCGGCAATTGCTTGGCCAGGCCGGCACGCAAATCGCCAAGGCTGGGCTTATCTTGCACGACCAAGTAAGCGACGATCTCGACCGATTCGCCCCGATTGACCACGGCCACGGCTTGCAAAACACCGGGAAGCTTAAGCAATTGGGCATCGATTTCGCCCAACTCGATCCGGTAGCCGCGAATTTTGACTTGTCCATCCAAGCGGCCCAGAAACTCGATTTCACCGTATCGATTGACCCGCCCTTGATCGCCGGTTCGGTAATAGCGTTGACCGCCATCCGCCGGCACAAAGCGCTCCGCGGTCAATGCCGGTCGTTGCCAATAAGCCAATGCCAACGCCCTGCCGCTGATCACGATTTCCCCGGCCAAGCCGTCGGGCTGCCGGTTGCCGTAAATATCGACGATTTCCACCTCGGCATGGTCCAGCGCGCCGCCGATACTGACCGCGGCGGCGGCGTAACGGCGCTGTAGATCGACGCGATGCAGCGTGGCGTCGACGGTACATTCGGTCGGGCCGTAGACGTTGTAGATTTCCAAGCGCCCACCTTCAGAACCGCCCGCGATTGTTTCAATGAGCGGCGGCGGTAATGCCTCGCCGCCGACGATCAATTGTCTTAACCGCAAATCGCTGCGTTCGGCCAAACCCGCCTCGAGCATGATTTGCAGCAAAGTCGGCGTGCAATCGCTTAAATCAATCGCTTGGCTTTGCAAAAAAGCCAACAACATCGGCCCGTCCCGCCGCGCTTCGTCGTCGCAAATATGCAAACAATGGCCCTGCAGCAATGCCGCGAAAATCTGTTGCACCGAGGCGTCGAAAATAAACGAGGCCATCAACGCGACATTCATCACCTCGCCGCGCTGACGGTAAATCCGGTCCGCCAAAGTGCCGACCAAACCCAGCACCGATTGTTGGCTGATCAACACTCCCTTGGGCTGGCCGGTCGAACCGGAGGTATAAATCAAGTAAGCCGGCGCTTGCGCGGGGACGTTAGGCATTGGTAAAGAACTGGCCGGCTGCTGCAAATCCCGGCAATCGATATGCGCATACGCCGGAAACAGGGATTCCCGGCCAACCACGGCGGCAACCTGAGCGTCCTGCAAGATAAATTCGATACGCGCCCGCGGCAACGTCGTTTCCAGCGGCAAATAAGCGCAACCGGCTTTTAAAATGCCGATCAACGCTACCAGATAATCGTTGCCGCGCGGTAAATAAATCGCCACGATAGCGCCGGGCCGAATGCCGGCCGACGCCAAGCGCCAAGCGAGCGCCGCGGCCCGATCCGACAATTGCCGGTAGGTCAAGACCTGCCGCCCGTCGTTCAAAGCCTTGGCCTCGGGAGTCTTCGCCACCTGAGCGTCGAATACCGAAATCAAATTTTCTCGGCCCGGCTCGGCAAGACTAGGTATACGGCCGCCGCGAGGTTCGCACAGCCGCACATCGGCGACCGCCACGTCCGGGTTTTCCACGATGCCTTGCAATATTTTGCTGTAATGCAGCACCATGTTTTCGATTGTCGGCGCATCGTACAAATCGGTGCTGTATTCGAACACGCCCTGTATCCGGCCTTGTTCCAAGCCCAACTCCAAGGTTAAATCGAATTTGGCGGCTTCGCTAGGCAAGGGTTCGCGCTGCATGGTCAGCCCTTTGAGCGCGACATCCGCTATCGGCGCGTTCTGCCAAAGAAACATGATTTGCACCAAGGGATTGGAACCGAAGTCCCGTTCCGGTTTCAGTGCCTCGACCAAACGCTCGAACGGCACATATTGCAAATCAAACGCCTTAAGACAAAACTCCTTAACCTGCGCCAAGAGCTCGGCAACCCTGGAATTGCCGTCGATACGGGCGCGCAACGGCAGAGTATTGACGAAAAAACCGACGATAGGCTCCAAACCCGGCTCGTTGCGGTTGGCGGCTTGAGTGCCGACCAATACATCGTGCCTGCCGCTATAGCGCTGCAGCAAAATGAAATAGGCCGTTAACAGCAATACGAAAAGACTAACGCCTTGACTTTCGGCCAAGCGCTCCAGCTGTCCGCTCAACGTCGGATCAAGCCGTAGCGGACAAGTCGAACCGCGATAACTACGCGATTCCGGTCGTTTTTTACCGGTATTCAAATCCAGGCGGTATTCGCTACCCGCCAACAGCTCGCACCAACGCTGAACACCCTGCTCGATTAAGGCACGCTGCCTTGGCCTTTGCTGCCATACCGCATAATCCCGGTAACGAACGGCAATGTCCTCCCGGTGGGGTTCGCCACCGCCCAGATCCCTCTGATACGCCAAGCCCAATTCTCGGCTCAAGATCCCCATCGACCAACCGTCGCCGATGATATGGTGCATCGCCATCAGCAACACCCATTCTTGATTGCCGTAACGGATTAGCCGGACCCTGGATAAAGGCGCATGTACCAAATCGAAACGAGTCGCGGCCATCCGGTCTTTGGCTTGCTCCAATAAGGCTTGTTTTTCGCTGTCGGGGTCAGCGGAGATATCCTCCACCACCATCTCTAAATCGAAATCCTCGGCGATCACTTGCCGCGCGAGTCCGTCGTCGTTTTCCCTGAAGGAGGTACGCAAGCTTTCGTGACGGCGAATCAAGTACTCGAAACTACGGCGTAACCTCGGAACGTCCAAGTCGCCCAGCAAGCGGCTGGCCATCAGGATGTTGTAGGTAGGCGTGGCGCCTTCCAACTTAAACAAAAACCATAGCCGCTGCTGAGCCATGGACAAAGGTACCTCGTCGGTATCGGCGAAGCGGCTCAACGGTTCGCTCAACGCACCTCGGCTTGCTTCGGCTTGTCTGAGCAAGGCCGTCAATTCGGCCTTATTGGTTTTCAACAGCGCCAGGGTATCCGGCGTCATAGCGCCCTTGGGCGCCTTAAAGCGCAGCTCGCCTTGCTCTAAATAAAGCCGGATACCTCGTTGGTTTAACGGTTCGAGCAAATCGGCGACCGAACTCAAATGACACCGCCTTCATATTGGGTTTCATCGTCTTCGTTGACATCCGTATCGGCAGCCGACAGGCGTAGCACCGATTGCAGGGTCTGGATCCGGTCGGCCAAACGGGCGATGGTGCTGTATTCGAAGACTAACTTCACTTCCAGATTCATATCCAGCGCCTCTTTCAGCCGCGATACGACCCGAATCGCAATCAAAGAATCCCCGCCCAACGCGGCGAACTCGTCGTGTATGCCCGGCTGGGCGACGCCGAGCACATCGGACCAAACCCCGGCGATCAATTGCTGGATTTCGTTTTCCGGCGCGACATAGCGCTGGGCCAAATGCGGCCGCTGGTGGCCGCTTGGCCGAGACTCGGCGGCGGATTCCACTGTCGACGGACTCAGTTCCCGGCCGCGCCCGGTTCGAATCAACAACTGGCGGTAGCCCGATGCCAGCGCTCTACGCAGGGCTTCGCAACCTTCGACATCGCTAATGCCGCCTTGCAAAACAGCACCCGAGCTATCGGCGACCCGCCGCTCGAAAGCGACCGCCTGACCGATGCTTTGCCAACGGTCCCAATCCAACGCGTAAACCCTACCCAAGTCGCGGTGACGGCAATAATGGGCAAAGGCATCCAAATAGCTGTTCGCCGCCGTATAGGCAATATTTCCCTGGCCGCCGGTGATGGCATTCAACGACGAAAACAAGGCGACAAAATCCAGTTGTTTGAAATCCAGGCATTGTTGCAACACCTGGGTTCCGACGACTTTGGGTTGCAACTCGGCCAAAGAGCGCGACTGGTCTTGCAGATCGATTAAGCCCCGACTATCGCTGGCGGCGGTATGGAACACCCCATCCAATCCACCGTAGGCCAAGCGGGCTTGCTCGACCGCAGCTTGCATGGCTTGCCGATCGCAAACGTCGGCCGTGCAAACCAGCACTTCGGCGCCGAGTCTTTGCATATCCAACAAGCTGGCCACGGTTTCGGCCTGCGGCCTGGCGCGGGTATGGCCGTCTCCAGTTGCAAGCCGCTTTTGGCCCGGCGCCCGACCGACGACCAGGCAACAATCGGTTTTCGCCCGCGCCTCGGCTTCGCGCGGGAACACCGCCACATCAGCGAACAAACCGCTACCTTGCAACACTTCTTGCCAAGCATCCGGACTCAACAATGGCGTCGTGCCGGACCGCAGTTCGGTATCGTTAAAATACCACCAACCCTCGGCCAGCCCCCAAACCATCTCGTACCAACGCGGAATCGGCGGGGTTTCCACCAAGCACAACGCCCCGCCCGGTTTCAATAAGCGGCTGAGCTGAGTCACCGCTTTAGCGACATCCGGCGTCGCATGCACGACATCCAAGCCGTAAATCAAATCGAAACTTTGAAACTCGAAACCTTGGGCAACGGGATCCCGAAAAATATCGAATACCGCAAAGCGCATGAAATCGAAACCTTGCGCTTGCGCTTGTTGCTGTACTTTCAGCACAAACGACTTGCCGATGTCGGTGAAATAATATTCGACCTTCTTGCCCAACAAGCCGGGCGCGATCTGACCGGTCAGCACGCCGCTGCCGCCGCCGACTTCGAGTATCCTGACGACGCCATCGGAACTATCGAGGGTGCGATGAACGAAATGTTTTAATAACTGGTAATAAACCCGGTGATTGGAGTGTTCGACGGTTTTTTTGCCGGTTTCCGAAATCAAGCTGCGATCGCCGTCGGGATATAACACGCCGATCGCTTCTATTTTGCCGGACAAGGCCTCGGCAAAATGGGCCACGCAATGCGCCACCATTTCGTATAAAGCTTTAAAGCCGGGATAATCGCTATCGATCCGGCGTTCGAGCTGCCGAATTTCGATCGACCATTCGCAAGGCGCATCTAAATTGAAACGAAAACGCTCGCCTTGCCAAACGACCAAACCGTCTCGTTGCAAAATTGCCAATAGCAGGCCTAAAAATTTGTCGAATTTGGCCAGGAGTTGCAGTCGAGCACCGATTTCGCTCACGGTCCACCACGTGCCACCGTAAGGCGAGATGCCGGACTGCGCGAAAAAATTCAACAAATGCAGGCTGCATAATCGTTCCAGGCTTGATTGCAAGCCCGGAAAATCGTCCAAGCCGGGAATCCGCAGCTCGGCTATCAGCCTACGCTCGGTCTGCGCCAAATCCGCGACCAAAGCATTAAAATCCTCGCTATCGTCTAGTTCGACGGCGGACGGCCATAGGCTAGGCTCCGGAAACGCTTGCCGGCTGGTCAACAGCAATCTGGCTTGATAATGACGCGCCAAAAAGCCTGCCAGCAATAGACCGATGCCGCCCAAGCCGCCGGTAATCAAGTAACGGCCGCCGCGTTTCAAAGCATCCCGGTCCGGTTCCGGCAAATCCAGGCTTTCGAGTACCGGCTGCCAGTAATAACCGTTCCGCCACGCCACCACCGAAAGCTTGGGATGCAAGGCCAACATGTCCGGTCTCACGGACAGACTAGCGTCGAGATCGACCAAACGGCACTGTATGTGCGGATATTCCTGCGGCACGACTTTAACTGGGCCCAGCAATAAAGCCTGTAACGGCGACAGCGCTGTTTCCGCGCCGCTCACTTCGAACAAGTCGCGAGTGACGACGCTGATGCGGCACGGCGTACCCGGCGACAAGCGCTGCCATGCTTTGCAAAAATGCAACAAGCCCAGATAAGGCTCGGCGTAAGATGCTTGGCTCTGGTGCCAGGCATACACCACTTCCAGCACCTGGCCCGCCAAGCCCAAGTCGCCGATTAAACGCTCGAAATCGTCTTCCCGGGCCGGATTTAAAGTACAAACTCCATCGCTGACAGTTCGGTAATTCGCCGCCATGGTTATTTGCCGCCAAGGTTGCGAAGCCGCTTCCAAATCTAGTCCTTCGGCGCCGACAAACGCCAAATAGCCGTCCGCCGCCAGCCGGTCGGTTGTCGGCGGCAACAAGCAGCGCTGCCAATTAACCGTAGAGAACCAATGGCTCAAATCCGCGCTCTCGTCCCGGCAAGGCGCTTGGCTATCGGCTGTTCTCGCCTCGACCCAGTAACGCTGGCGCTGAAAAGGATACGTCGGTAGGGCCAAGCGTTGCCGCTGCTGATCTCGATAAAAACGCTGCCAATCGACCGCGATGCCGGCGCGCCAAAGCTCGGCAACACAGGCCTGTAAATCGGAACCCGCATCGGCCAAGGTGCCCAAGGCCGCTTGTCCACCTTGCAACAGCGGCTTGGCCAAGACCTGCAAGGTATGTCCGGCACCGACTTCCAATAACAGCAATTGCCCGAATTCGGCACACAGCGTCTGCAAGCCGTCGGAGAAACGCACCGGTTTCAGCATGTGTTGTTGCCAATACGCAGCCGACGAATCGGTCGCATCGTACCAGTCACCGCTCAAGTTGGAGACAAAGGGAATCGCATTGGGCCGCAGGTTCAGCGTTTGGAACGACTCGGCAAACTGGTCAGCCGCCGTCTGCATCAAGGGCGAATGGAAAGCATGGGACACCGCCAAGGGATGATAGGCAATGCCTTGCTCTTTCAGGGTTGGCAATAAGCGATCGATGGCCGTTTGACTGCCGCTTAACACGCATTGGTTTTCGGCATTCACCGCCGCCAACACCAAGTCGTCAGTCAACCAGGGCCGGCATTGCGCTTCCGTCGCCCTGACCGCCAGCATACCGCCGGACGGCGCTTCCGCCATCAAGCGAGCGCGTTCCGCCACCAGCGTTAAAGCCTGTTCCAGGCTAAATACCCCAGCGAGACAGGCCGCGACGTATTCGCCCAAACTGTGGCCTATCATCGCCGCAGGTGCTATGCCCCAGGCAATCAATTGCTTGGCCAAGGCGTATTCGAAAACAAATAACGCCGGCTGAGTATGTTCGGTTTGCCGTAGCCGCCACTCCGCCTGTTGCTCCTGCCCAGGCTCTGGAAACATCAAAGCCCTTAAATCCAAACCCAACAGCGCTTGTAAATAGTCGCAGCAAACGTCCACTTCCTGCTTAAACACCGCTTCGCTCTGGTAAAGAGCCAGTCCCATGCCGGCTTTTTGCGTGCCCTGGCCGGGAAACATAAACACCAGCGCCGGTTTGACGGTCGCATCATAGTCTTCCTCCTCACGGCTCAAGGCTTGCGCCGCTTGCTGCAGGTTTTCCGCCAACACGAACCGCCTTAGCGGCAGTTCCCGGCGACCGACCGCTAGACTATAAGCCACATCGGCCAACGACAATTCTTCCCGCTGGGTTAAATGCTCTGCCAGTGACGCCGCCAGCCGCGCCAAGGCTTCCGGCGATTTGGCTGATAAGGGCAGGATTTGCCGCGCTCTGCCGGCGTCGGCGGAATGCAGGATTTCGGGGGCTTCTTCCAGCACCACGTGAGCGTTGGTGCCGCCGATACCGAAAGAACTGACGCCGGCGCGCCGCGGGCACTCGGTCCGCGGCCAATCCTGCAACTGTCGGTTGACGTAGAAAGGACTTTGCTGGAAATCGATGTTCGGATTGGCTTGATTGAAATGCAGCGACGCCGGGATTTGCTTGTGCCGCAACATCAATGCCGCCTTGATCAAACCGGCAATGCCGGCCGCGGTATCCATATGGCCGAGATTGGATTTGATCGAACCCAACGCGCAATATTGCTTTTGCTTCGCCCTGGCAAAAGCCTGTTTCAGCGCGGCCACCTCGATCGGATCACCCAGCGGCGTCGCCGTGCCGTGGGCTTCGACATAACCGATGCTATCGGCCGATACGCCCGCCACGGCCAGGGCTTCCGCAATAACCGCCGCTTGGCCGTTGACGCTGGGCGCGGTAAATCCCAGTTTATCGGCACCGTCGTTATTGACCGCCGAGCCTTTGATGACCGCATAAATCGTATCACTATCCCGTAGGGCATCCTCCAGGCGTTTGAGCAACACCAGCCCGGCGCCGCTGGCAGGCACCGTGCCGCCCGCCTGGGCGTCGAAGGCCCGGCAATGGCCGTCCGCCGAAGGAATTCCGCCTTCTTGGTAGAAATAACCCGCCCGTTGCGGCACCAATAACGTCGCCCCGCCCGCGATGGCCGCGTCGCATTGATAATCCCACAGGCTTTGGCAGGCGTAATGCACGGCAACCAGAGACGTCGAGCAGGCCGTATTGACCGCGACCGCCGGGCCTTTCAAATTCAATTTATACGCCAAGCGGGTGGCGGCAAAGTCTTTATCGCTGCCGATCAGCATTTGGTAAAAATCGGTCGATTCTTTCAGCCGGTAATCGCTCAACAAATGGCTGAGCAAATAGATATTCATGCCCACGCCGACATAAGCGGCCATATCGCCTTCGAAGCGGTCAGGATCCAATGCCGCCCTTTCCAATAGCTGCCAAGCGCATTCGAGCAAGACCCGTTGCTGAGGGTCCATCAACTCGGCTTCGCGCGGCGTGTAACCGAACAAATGCGCATCGAAATTTTCGATGCCTTCGATCATGCCCTTGGCTTTGACATAAGCCGGCTGCGCCAACTGCGACGGCGAAACGCCGGCGGCAAGCAGTTCCTCGTCGGAAAAAAACCGTATGCCCTCTTCGCCCTGAATCAACAAGCGCCATAAGTCCTCGATACCGTCCGCTTTCGGAAAGCGGCACGCCATGCTGACGATCGCGATCGGCTCCAATTCGTTTTCCGCTGACTGTTGTTCGTTCATGGTTGCGCTTAGCTGTTGATTAGATTTTTACGCCGGACGGTTTTTTGCCTCGACGCTTTAAGTTCGGCTTTGGCAACGGCGGCGGAGGCATCCGCGCCGCTGTCATCCAGAAAAGCCGCCAATTTGGCTATCGTCGGATAGCGGAATAAATCAACGGTTTGTAAGGCGGGATACTGTTGTTGCAGCGCGTTCCATACTTGCATCAACAATAACGAATGGCCGCCCAAATCGAAGAAACTCTCTTCGGTGCCGAAATCGTCGCGCTGCAATACCTGCCGCCAGATGGCCAACAGTTGTTTTTGAGTTTGGGTTTTTGGCTGACCGGCAACGGGTTTGGGACCGTCGCTACGTTGAGGTTTGGGCAAGGCTTTGCGGTCGACTTTTCCGGAATGGGTCAACGCAAACGTTTCCAAATGAATAAATTCGCTAGGCAGCATATAGGCGGGCAAATACTCCGCCAAGTAATCGCGCAGCTCGCGGGCCGACGAAAGCTTGCCGCGATAGTAAACCAGCAATTGCTGGTTGTCCGCCTGCGTTTGATTGATGACGGCCACCGCTTGCTCGATATCGGCTCTATCTTCCAGCCGGGCTTCGATCTCGCCCAGCTCTATCCGATAACCGCGGATTTTGGCTTGAAAATCGAGCCGTCCCAAGTATTCGATGCTGCCGTCGAGATGGCGAACGACCTGATCTCCGGTGCGGTACATGCGTTCGCCGGCGGCCGAAAAAGGATCGGGGATGAAGCGCTCGGCCGTCAAACCGGGGCGATGCCGATACCCCCTGGCCACGCCCTCCCCGGCTATCATCAACTCGCCGGGAAACCCCGGCGGCAGCAGATTCAAGTCTTCAT
This sequence comes from Methylomonas koyamae, assembly GCF_001644025.1. Lineage (GTDB taxonomy): Bacteria > Pseudomonadota > Gammaproteobacteria > Methylococcales > Methylomonadaceae > Methylomonas > Methylomonas koyamae_A. The sequence goes on along the minus strand of NZ_LUUK01000219.1, from coordinate 3,882 downwards.
CAACCACGTACAACCGGGTGTTGGCCAAAGGCTCGCCTAGTTTGATCTTGCCGTCGCCCGTTACCAGGCAACGGCTAGACCAAACCGTGGTCTCGGTCGGACCGTAGACATTCCACACTTCGCCAGCTCGCTGCCTAAGCTGGTCGGCCAAATTTAGCGGCAAGGCTTCGCCGCCGCACAACACTTTAAAACCGGGCCTGCCTTGCCAACCGGAAGCGAGCAACAGGCGCCAACTGGCGGGCGTCGCCTGCATCAGCGTAATATCGTGCTCTTGCAATAAAGCCTGTAAGACGTGGCCGTCAGCGCTTTGCAGGCTATCGGCCAATACCACGGTGGCACCCACCGTCAGCAGCAAATACAACTCCAACGCGGCAATGTCGAACGCCAAGGTCGTCACCGCCAACAAGCGGTCGTCGGCAACGATGCCGGGCCGTTCCGCCATGGTCAGCATGAAATTAACGATATTTTTATGACTGATTTGAACGGCTTTCGGCTTGCCGGTCGAGCCGGACGTGTAAATCACGTAAGCCAGATTATCGGGCCGAACCAGGACTTGCTCGCACCGCGTTTCGGCGGCGTCGGCCGATAGCCGGGCGACATCGCATGTGGCGACCGGAAACGCCGGCGCGGTCGAACCATACACCAGCACCAACTCCGCCCCCGAATCTTCGACCATATAGTGCAAACGCTTGACCGGCAAATTCAAATCCAGCGGCAAATACGCGGCACCGGTTTTCAATACCGCCAGCAACGCCACGATCATTTCGATGCAACGCGGCATGCAGATCGCGACGACGCTTTCGACGCCGATACCCAACGCCTGCAACTGCCCGGCCATGCGCTCGGCCCGCTGTTCCAACTCGGCATAACTCAGCGATTGCTCGCCGAATGTCACGGCGGTTTTATTGGCGGACTGCCGCGCCTGCCGCTCGATCAGACTATGCAAACACAGTCCCGGCAGACAATGGCTGGCGACCGCCCGCCGGTCAAGCTGCACCAAATCTTGCTGCGCCGCTTGCGACAACAAGCCTATCCCCGACAGCAAAGCGCCAGGTGCGCTTAACATCCGCGTCAGGATGTCTTGCAAATGCCGTAACACACCTTGAATAGCGTCGGCGTCGAAGCGTTGCCGTTGATAGGAAATTTTCAAGCTCAATTCCCGGCCCGGCGTCACCAGCAGCGTCAACGGCAAGTCGGTTTGCTCGTAAACTTGAAAATCGTTCAGCTGCAAGATCGATGAGGACTGGCTCAGCGCTTCGTCTATCGGATAGTTTTCGAAGATGAACAGCGTGTCAAACAATGCCTGACCCGCCGGCACTTGACTCCAGCCTTGCATTTCGGCCAGTTGCAAATAAGTAAAAGGCTCACGCTCCATGCCGTCGTCCATCAATTGTCGCAACAGTTGTTCCACGGTTTGCCCCGATGCCAACTTCGCGCGTACCGGCACGGTGTTGATAAACAGACCCAGCATGTCGCCGACCCGCTCCAACTCGGCCGGCCGGCCGGAAACCGTCAAACCGAACAGAATGTCGCGGCTGCCGCAATACCGGCTCAGCAACACGACCCAAGCCGCCTGCAACACAATGTTGACCGTCACCCGTTGTTGCTGAGCAAACTGTTGCAAAGCGGCTGTCGTCTTACGATCCAAAACCGCTTGCGCTTGAGCAAACTCCGCCTGCAGGCTATGGCTGTCGCCACCGCTATCGATCGCCAGTTTGTTAACGTCGCTAAATCCATCGAGTTGCCGCCGCCAATAAGCCTCCATCGTGCGGCTATCCTGTTCGAGCAACCAAGCAATATAGTCGCGAAAAGGCCTTCTATCCGGCAAACACGGTTGCCGGCCGCTTACGTAAGCGGCATAAAGACCGAAGGCGTCCTCGATCAGTTTCGGCAAACTCCAGCCGTCCAGCAAAATATGATGATAGCTGCAAACAAACACCGATTCCGTGGCACTCAAACGCAATAGGGCAAAGCGCAATAACGGCTGGGCTTTAACATCGAACGGCGTTTGCCTGTCTTGGCGTAAAAAGCTTGCCGATAATTGCTGCCGTTCCGCCGGCGACTTTTTGCTGTAATCGAGGTCCCGCCACACGAACGGCACGTCATCAAACACCACTTGCAGTGGCTGCCGCGCGCCCGGCCAATCGAAGCCCGTCCTTAAAATCGAGTGCCGCCGGATCAATTCCCGCCAAGCTCGCCGCCAGGAATCGACTTGCAGCTCACCGCTGAAACGCCAACTGACTTGTTGCAAGTAGCTGCCGGATTGGCTGTCGAACACGCTGTGAAACAGCAAGCCTTGCTGTAACGGCGCGAGCGGATAAACATCCCGCACGCCGCCGCGCCGCCTCATGTCGCTCAGCCTTTGCTCGTCCGGCATTGCCAACTCGAAGCCGGATTCGACGGGTGCCTGGGCCAAAAGGCCACTCAAATGTCGTTTAAAATCGGCGAGCAATTGCAAAACGGTCGAACGATCGAACTGTAACGGGCTGTAACGCAACTCCAGCCTTAGACAATCTTGATGTACGGCGCCATTAAAATCCATCAACAAGCCAAAATCCTGCCGGCCGGAGCGCTCGTCGCCGCGTCGTTCTTGCGCCTGGGCGATGAATACCGAAGCCTGTTTAGCCTTCTCGAAACGCCCCAAGTAATTGAAGCGAATACCGGTAGCCCGTTGTTCCGCATCCTCCAGTTTCCTTCGCAGAGTCGCGTCGGCGCTCAAATAACGCAAAACACCGTAACTCAAGCCCCGATGCGGCAAAGCGCGCATGGCCGCTTTGACAGCGGCCAAGGCCGTTGCTAGGTTTGCCTCGACCGCTAACGGAAACAGCGAGGTAAACCAGCCAACGCTCCTGGAAACGTCCAAATCCTCGAACACATTCTCCCGGCCATGACCTTCGAGTTCGATGACTAGCATTGTTTTGCCCAAGCGTTGCCACAAGCTTTCCAGCAGCGCCGCCAGCAACACTTCTTCGACGCTGGCTTGTAAGGCTCTCGGCGCCAGCATCAAGGCTTGAGTGATCTCATGGTCGAGTTGCAAGGACTCGACGACGGTATCGGCCAAGGTTATCTTGTTGCCGGCCGCATGGTCCACGGGCAAGCGGGCAAAGCCATACTCACAATGGCGCAGCCAATAGGCTTGGTCGGGCAAGGTATTGGACCATTGCCGCAAGCGCTCGGCCCAAGCGGGAAAGGCACTGGTTTTTTTCGGCAAATTCGGGACTTGTCCGGCGCTGGCCGCCTGATAAGCCAGCTGTAAATCTTCCAACAAAATCCGCCAAGAGACGCCGTCCACCAACAAGTGATGCAACACCAAAAACAAACGGCTATGACAGTCTTGCCGCTTCGCTTGGAACAACACGACCTTTAGCAACGGCGCATTGAGCCATTGCAGCGAAGCTTGGACGGCTTCGGCCTGCTCGGCCAAATCCTCGGCATCGCGGAAGGTATTCAACTGAAGCACCTGCTCTATCTCACCATCGGGTGGGATATAAAGCTCGACCGGCGACCTGACTTGCATTCTAAGGACATCGTGATGATCGAGCACCGCCGCCAAGCTCTTCCGCAATGCGGCAACGTCGATATCCGACGGCACTTCCAACAGCACTGACTGATTGAAATGCTGAACGTCCTTGGTCACCGTCTCGAAAAAGTAATGCACTATCGGAGTAGGCATCACCGTCCCCGTTACCCGTCCTTGCTCGGCGCTGGATTTTTCGGCCGCCTCGGCCGATTCGGCGAGAACGGCAATCGTCTGGGCGGAAAACAACTGCTTCAAATCCAGTCGGATCCCGGCTTGTCTTGCCTTAGCCACGATCTGAATGCTTAAAATAGAATCGCCGCCCAATTCGAAATAGTTGTCGTCGATGCCGATGCGGTCTTGGT
>NZ_LUUK01000218.1 GCF_001644025.1 Methylomonas koyamae | reverse complement strand
AACGAAACTCTGGACGCGGTGATTGGGCCGTTGAACGTGGCGGCGGATTATGTGGACAACATATCCCGAGGCAACATTCCGGCTAAGATTACCGACAGTTACAACGGCGATTTCAATACGATTAAAAACAACCTGAATACCTGCATTGAAGCGGTTAACGCTTTGGTGTCCGATGCCAACATGTTGGCGAAGGCGGCTATGGAGGGGCAGTTGTCGACTCGGGCGGATGCGGGCAAACATCAGGGAGACTTCCGCAAAATCGTTGAAGGCGTAAACGAGACATTGGATCGAGTAATTTTGCCGGTCAACGAAGCGGTCGAAGTGCTGTCACTGGTTGAACAAGGCGATCTGACCCGTACCGTCAACGGTGACTACAAGGGGCAATTGGCCGACTTCAAGGATACTGTGAATAACACGATTGCCAAGTTGTCGCAAACAATCAGCGAAGTTGTCGATGCGACGAACCAGCTAAGCAATGCTTCCGAGCAAATTAGCTCGACATCGCAAGCGCTATCGCAATCCGCTAGCGAGCAGGCGGCTAGCGTCGAGGAAACCAGTGCCAGCATCGAGGAAATGGCGGCCAGTATCAATCAGAATGCTGAAAACGCCAAAGTCACCGACGGTATGGCCGGTAAGGCTTCGAAAGAAGCCATGGAGGGCGGTGAGGCGGTCAAGCATACTGTCGAAGCGATGAAAGAGATCGCCAATAAAATCGGCATCATTGACGATATTGCCTATCAGACTAATATGTTAGCGTTGAATGCCGCGATCGAAGCGGCCAGGGCCGGCGATCACGGCAAAGGCTTTGCGGTGGTGGCGGCCGAAGTGCGGAAGTTGGCGGAACGTAGCCAAGTCGCGGCACAGGAAATTGGCGAATTGGCTGAGAACAGCGTGAAAACCGCGGAAAGCGCGGGCAAGTTGTTGGACGAAATCGTGCCCAGCATCGCTAAGACTTCGGACCTGGTCCAAGAGATCGCGGCTGCCTCGCACGAGCAGTCCGCAGGTGTCGGCCAAATCAACAACGCCGTGAACCAAATGAACCAGATTACCCAACAGAACGCGGCGGCTAGCGAACAATTGGCGGCTACGTCCGAGGAAATGACTGGGCAGGCGGAGCAACTGCAGAGTTTGATGAGTTTCTTCAAAATTGGTCACCGAGAACAGGGTGGCAGTAGGCGCACCGTGATCAAGACGCCGCGTAAGGCTACGCCTACTCACAGCATGGTAACTTCGGAGCCCGTGGGAAATTACGAGCCTGAATTCGATTTGAACCAATTCGAGCGCTTCTAGGAGGGCATATGGGCACATTGGCAACAAGATCTTCGCAGTCTATGGACTTGGTCGTCGGGCAACAACTTGCGGCGGCCGGCCAATACCTGACCTTTGTATTAGGGGGTGAGGTTTACGCCTTGGGGATACTAAACATCAAGGAAATTATCGATTACGGAAACCTAACGGAAGTACCGATGATGCCCGTATTTGTTCGTGGCGTGATTAACTTGCGCGGCAGCGTGGTGCCCGTGATCGATTTGCTGGCGCGTTTCGGCAAAGGGGTTACCATGATCGCCAAGCGGACGGGGATTGTCATCGTGGAAACCTCGGTCGGAGATAACGACGATAATCGCCAATATTTGGGCATTATCGTCGATGCCGTCAACGAGGTCGTCGAGATTGCCGGGCATGAAATCGAGCCGCCGCCTAGCTTTGGCGCCGGTATTCGGCCGGATTTTATCAACGGGATGGCTAAGCGGGATAATCGTTTCGTCATTTTATTGAACGTCGACAAAGTGCTTTCGGTGGATGAAATGGCGGCGCTGGGACAAGCGGCCGATCATATCCCCGGAAATGCGTTTGCTGAATAATTCACGGTAATGAACAAACCGGCAAATCACTACGGCAATGCTCCGGTATTGCAACACCACGAGTTCCTGTGGATTAAGGACTATTTGTATAAGAATGCCGGAATTGTCCTAAATGAATCCAAGCAAGTCATGGTGATGGGGCGATTGGAAAAGCGCCTGCGTTATTACGATTTGTCGAGCTATACCGAGTATTTCAAGCTTTTTACCAAGCCGGGCTTCGAAAACGAACGAGTGATCGCCATCGATTTGTTGACGACCAACGAAACTTATTTTTTTCGCGAGCCCGCCCATTTCGATTTCTTCACCGGCAGCATTTTGCCGCAATACTCGTCATATCGAAGCTTTCGGGTTTGGAGCGCGGCGAGTTCCAGCGGTGAAGAAGCCTATACTTTAGCAATGTTGTTAGCGGAATACGGTCGCGGCATGCAGTGGGAAATTCTAGGGACCGATATTTCCACTCGCATCTTGGATAAAGCCAAGCGAGGCCTTTATCCTAGTCAGGCTTCCGAGAAAATCCCGCCTGACTTGTTGAAAAAATATTGCCTGAAAGGCACGGGTGAGTACGACGGTTTTCTATTGATCGACCCGGCTCTACGGAGGAATGTCAAATTCGATTACGCCAATTTGATCGGCAACCTGCCGGATTTGGGTAGGTTCGAGGTGATATTTTTGCGGAACGTGATGATTTATTTCGATATTGAAACCAAACAACGTCTATTGGAGCGGATACTGAAATCGCTACAGCCGGGCGGCTATTTTTTCGTCAGTCATTCCGAGTCCCTAAACGGCTTGAATACCGAATTGCAACTGATTCGGCCATCTATTTACCGTAAACCCGAGAAATTCTAGGTCCCGGTTGTCACGGTCAAGGTTTCGAATGCGGCGTCGTTTGAGGCGGGGCCGCTGAGGTTAACACAAACAGGCGCGACAAATGACATCACCCAAAATCCGAGTGTTGATCGTCGATGATTCGGCGGTTGTCAGGCAAGTGCTGACCGCTTTTTTAGGGCATTGCCAAGAGATCGACGTGATTGGGGCGGCTTCCGACCCGATATTCGCTATGGCGAAAATGAATCAGGATTGGCCGGACGTGATAGTCCTGGACGTCGAGATGCCGAGAATGGACGGCATCACGTTTCTAAAGAAAATTATGTCGGTACGTCCCACGCCGGTTGTGATCTGCTCAACCTTGACCGAAAAAGGCGCGGAAACCACGATGCAGGCATTAGCGGCCGGCGCCGTGGGTATCGTCACCAAACCGAAAGCGGGACTAAAGAGTTTTCTCGAAGACGATAGCGGCGATATCGTTCACGCGATCAAAGCGGCGGCGTTGACCGATATGCGGCGGATGAAAGCCATGACGATGGCATCGCATGCCGCCGCGGTTAAAAGTCATCATCAATCCAGTCAGCCGACATCGGCGCCTTCCGCGCTGGCGGCGACCACCGACAGGCTAGTCGCTATAGGCACATCGACCGGCGGTACTCAGGCCTTGGAGGTGGTATTGACACATTTGCCGAGGGTTAGCCCCGGCATTGTGATTGTGCAGCACATGCCTGAGAAATTCACCGGCGCCTTCGCGGCCAGACTCAACGGCATTTGCCAAATCGAAGTCAAGGAGGCCGTCAGTGGTGATCGGGTGATTCCGGGCCGGGCGTTGATTGCGCCGGGCGGTAAGCATATGACAGTAATCCGTAGCGGCGCCCAGTACATTGCCGAGGTCCAGGACGGTCCGTTGGTGAACCGGCACCGCCCATCGGTCGACGTGTTGTTCCGGTCCGTGGCGAAATACGCCGGGAAAAACGCGTTAGGTATCATCATGACCGGGATGGGCGACGATGGTGCTCGCGGTTTGCGCGATATGTTGGCGGCTGGTGCCCGCACCGCCGGCCAGGACGAAAAGACTTGCGTTGTCTACGGCATGCCCAAGGAAGCGGTCAAACTCGGTGCGGTTCAGCAAGAGTTGCCGCTGGAGTCCATCGCCGGGTTGATTGAGCAATACGGAAAAGCCAATTAGCGATACCTCGTAAAATCTTCGTCGTAGACCGCTGGGTGTCGGCGATAATGGCGGTTTTGCGATGGAGATTAGCTATGCGCTATTTGCACACGATGGTCCGCGTAAACAACCTGGAAGAGTCGTTGGACTTTTACTGCGCCAAGCTTGGCTTGAGCGAAGTTAGGCGAATGGACAGCGAAGCCGGGCGGTTTACATTGGTGTATCTGGCTGCCCCGGCCGATCTGGCTAGTGCTAGCGCTCAAGACGCTCCCTTGTTGGAGCTGACGTACAATTGGGATGTCGAGGAGTATGCTGGAGGCCGTAATTTCGGCCATTTGGCCTTCGAGGTTGACGACATATACGAGGTCTGTCGGCGCTTGTTGGACCAAGGCGTGACGATCAACCGGCCGCCACGCGACGGTTGGATGGCGTTTATTCGCTCGCCCGATCAAATATCGATAGAATTGTTGCAAAAGGGCGGTGCCCTACCGCCGCAAGAGCCTTGGGTTTCGATGGCGAATGCCGGCGTCTGGTGAGGTCGAACCGTTTGCCGCCGCTTAGTCTGTATATTCACTTCCCCTGGTGTATCCGCAAATGCCCTTATTGCGACTTTAACTCGCATGCGGTGAAGGAATCGATTCCTGAAGCAGAGTATATCGAGGCGTTGTTGCGCGATTTGGCAAGGGATTTGGAATACTTTGGCCTGGATCGGGCGGTTGTCAGTATTTTTATGGGCGGAGGCACTCCCAGCTTGTTTTCGCCCCCGATGCTGGATCGTTTGCTGGCGGGGATTCGCGGCCTAGTGTCGCTGGCCGTCGACTGCGAGATCACGCTGGAGGCTAACCCCGGTACCTTCGAAAGTGGCAAATTCCGCGAATTTCGAGCGCTGGGGATCAATCGCCTGTCGATAGGCATTCAAAGCTTTCAAGATCGGCATTTGCAAACCCTCGGCCGGGTTCACTCGGCGGCGGAAGCGATCACGGCGGCGGAAATCGCGGTGGCGGCCGGTTTCGAAAATTTCAATTTAGACTTGATGTTTGGCTTGCCGGGACAGAGCGAGGCCGAAGCCTTCGACGATGTAAGGTTGGCAACCGGTTTACGGCCCGCGCATATCTCGTTTTATCAGCTCACTTTAGAACCGAATACTTATTTCCATAAGTTTCCGCCCCGCTTGCCGGACGACGAGGTCATCTTTGCCGCGCAGAAGCGTAGTCAGGCTTGGCTGGCCGAACACGGTTACAGCCAATACGAGGTGTCCGCCTACGCCTCCACCTCCACCGCCAATCAGTGTCGGCATAACCGCAACTATTGGCAGTTTGGAGACTATTTAGGAATAGGCGCCGGGGCTCACGGTAAGATCAGTCAGGCCTTACCGAGCAACATTGTCCGCACCGCGAAACCGCGAAATCCCGAGCAATACTTGCGCGAGCCTTGGACCGTCAGCCGATCTCGGATCGAGTTGAACCAACTACCGCTGGAGTTCGCGATGAATCGTTTGCGCTTGCGCGACGGCTTCCGTTTGAGCGAATTCGAGGTGGCTACCGGCTTGTCCGGCGAAGCGCTAGCCGCTCCGTTGCGGAATGGGCTGGTGGAAGGCTTGCTGGAGCTAGCGGACGGCTTTTACCGTTGTTCGGCGCGCGGTTGGGATTTTCTGGACGTGTTGTTAGAAAAGTTCGTGCCTGAATAGGGCGCGGGTATAATTCCAAGTTTTATGTCGCTAGTATAGGCCCATGCAAGACTATCAATACCAGTTTATCCGTTACGCCTTGGATTGCGGCGTTCTTAAATTCGGCGATTTTCAACTCAAATCCGGCCGGCGCAGCCCTTACTTTTTCAATACCGGATTATTCAATACCGGAGCGATGCTCGATCGGTTGGGCCAGTTTTACGCTCAGGCCATCATAGACGCGGGTGTTTCGGTCGATGTGCTTTACGGGCCGGCTTACAAGGGAATTCCGTTGGTGAGTGCGACGGCAATCGCCTACGCCAGAATGCAGAGCGACATCCCGTTTACGTTCAACCGCAAGGAGGCCAAGGATCACGGCGAAGGTGGGGTACTCGTAGGGGCGCCGCTGCAGGGGCGGGTCTGGATTCTGGACGATGTCATCACGGCAGGCACCTCGGTTAGGGAGTCGGTCGACATCATCCGCGCGGCGGGCGCTGAACCCGAGGGCGTGGTCATCGCGTTGGATCGTCAGGAAAAGGGCCAGAATCAGCGGTCCGCGGTGCAAGAGGTGGAATCCCAGTTCGGTATTCAGGTGTTGCCCATTATTACATTGGCGGACATTGTCGTATTTATCGAGCGGGAAGCTGACTATGCCGATAAGTTGTCGGTGATCCGAGAATACCGAGAGCAATACGGGCTTTAGGCCGAAGTGCGGCCGGGCTCTCTCACGGAGAATGGTCTACACTTAGCCCTTACTATCAGCCCTCAAATCGAGTACCGTCAGCACAAAGGCAAGCCATGAGAAATCTGGAATTTAGGGAACAGTTGCATGAGTACGCGCATTGGCGCGAACAACTGATTCAGGCTATCGACATGTACCGGGACTGGCGTACGCGTTATCGCTTCAGCGATCCGCAAAGTACCGACACCTTGTTAAATATTCTGCAGGGCTTGCAAAACGATCGGGTGACATTGGCCTTCGTCGCGGAATTCTCGCGCGGTAAAACCGAGTTGATTAACGCGTTGTTTTTTGCCGAGACCGGCGTGCGTTTGTTGCCGTCCTCGCCGGGACGGACCACGATGTCGCCGACTGAGTTGTTTTGGGACGAGAAGGGCGGCAGCTATATCCGTTTGTTGAATATCGAAAGTCGTTTGGAAGACATCTCGCTGATGGATTACAAGCGTAATCCGGACCGTTGGACTCAGATCGACTTGAATTGCGATTCGCCCACCCAGATGCAGGAGGCGTTCAAAGAGTTGATCGCTACCAAGCGGATTTCGCGGGAAATGGCCGACAAGCTGGGCTTATGGAACGAACGCGAAGCGGCGGAACAAGGCATCATTAATCCGGAAAGCGTCGAGGTGCCTTGCTGGCGCCACGCGCTGATCAGTTTTCCGCATCCTTTGTTGAAAGAAGGCTTGTGTATCCTCGATACGCCGGGCCTGAACGCGTTGGGTACCGAGCCGGAACTAACCTTGAGCATGTTGCCCAGCGCTCAGGCCATCGTGTTCGTGTTGGCGGCCGACACCGGCGTCACCAAGAGCGATCTGGAAATGTGGAAGAGCCATGTCTGCAGTTCCCGTGCGGGTTCGCGCCGGCAGGGCCTGGCGGTCGTCATGAACAAAATCGACTCGATGTGGGACGATTTGATCGGCGAAGTCGGCTACGACGCGGCGATACGCAAGCAGATCGAAACCTCCGCGTCCATTCTGAATCTGGATCGGAATGTCGTGTTTCCGGTATCCGCCAAGCAGGCTTTGCTGGCCAAGGTCAAGGGCGACGAAGCACTGCTGCGCAAGAGTCGTTTGGATTTGCTGGAAAATTATTTGTCCGACGATATTCTGGATCAGCGCCGGGATATTTTGAAAGGCGTGGTCGAGAAGGAAATCGGATTTTTGGTTAGCGAATCGGCCAAGCTGATGGAAGCCAAAATCAGTAATGCCAGTAAGCAACTGGACGAGTTCAAGCAAATGGATTTCGAAAACCAGGAGATGACCGGCAAGCTAATGGCGGAAACTCGCGACCGGCAAAACGCCTACATGGCGAATGTCGAGAATTTCCAGGCCAGTCGCAAGGTGTTTGCGGTGCAGGCCAAGATGCTGATCGATTCGTTTTCCAGGGAAAGAATCGACGACATCATCAAGCGTACGCGTCACGATATGAGTAAAAGTCTGACGACCTACGGTATGAAGCAAAATATGCGCAAACTGTTCGACGAGTTGCGTGATTTGTTACAGGACTCGGTGGACATGACCGAGGAAACTCGGCGCTTGATTAAAGCCATACATAAGAAATTCCAGGACGAATACGGCTTCAAGGAAATCGAGCCGCAATTGTTCTCGATCAAGCAATATCAATTCGAGCTGGAGCAGATTTTCGAGGAAGGCGAAGCGTTCCGTACTAGCGCCCGAACCACGATGACCGAGCAAAGCATCGTGGTGAATAAGCTGTACAGTACCTTGATCGCCAAGGCGAGAAACATTTTGCAGCAAGCCCAAAAAGACGCGGTGACTTGGAGCAACAGCGTGTTGACGCCATTGATGCACCAAATCAAGGATCATAAAAAGCAGATAGAAAGTCGTTTGGTCATGCTGCGCAAGATCAACGAATCCAAAGGCAGCGTCGCCGAAAGCATCGCTCAGTTGGAGTCGGAGCTTGCTCCGCTGGAGCAACAGCAGAGGGAGTTGCTGACCATTATCAAGGCCATGCATTTGGACGTAAAGCCGGGTTGATGGGCTGCGCGATCTTGCAATCCCACCGGTGAATCGATCCGCAAATCCTTCGCTAATCCCCCGCTAACAACTGCCGCAAGCGTCGCCAATCGAAAAATGGCCCAGGGTCGGATTTGCGGTCCGGGGCAATGTCGCTATGGCCGGCGATACGTTCGTGGGATAAGCCGGGGTAGTTGGCTAACAGCGCTTTAATCGTCGTCGCTAAGCTCAAGTATTGTTCGTCGGTGTACGGGCAATCCACCGCGCCTTCCAATTCGATGCCTATCGAAAAGTCGTTACAGCGTTCGCGGTCTTGGTAGCGTGAAATCCCCGCGTGCCAAGCGCGGCGGTCAAACGCAACGTACTGAGACAGGTCGCCCTCCCGATTTATCAATAAATGCGTGGAAACCCGTAGCGTTTGAATTTCGGCGAAAAATGGGTGGTCGTCGGGATTCAATTGGTTGCAAAACAGCCGATCGATGTGCGGTCCGCCGAATTCGCCGGGCGGTAGACTGATGCAATGGATTACGACCAGTGAAATGTCGGTCGGGTTCGGGCGAGCGTCGTGATTCGGCGATGGAACTTGCCTGGCGCAAAGCAGCAAGTGATGGTTGATCGGTAGCGAGCTTTCATCGGCTGGCGGTTGAGTTATCATCGGGTAGTCCGGTCTCGACACATTGGCCGGGTATAATAACGGCTTTGTCTAAACGATTGGCGATTCTAATGACTACTGGGCCTTCCGACTCCGAAATTGCTACTTACCTCGCCGAAGATGTCGGTACGGGGGATTTGACCGCTGCGCTGATCCCGTCGGAAACTCAGGCGGTTGCCAGCGTTGTCGCGCGCGACGCCATGGTGCTGTGCGGTAGGGCTTGGTTCGATGCGGTGTTTCGCCAGTTGCGGCCGGATGTGATTGTGGATTGGCAATTCGGCGACAGCGACCGGGTGCCGGCCGGCGGCGAGCTGTGCCAGGTCCGTGGTCAGGCCAGAGCGTTGTTGACCGGCGAACGGACCGCGTTAAATTTGCTGCAGACGTTGTCGGCTACCGCGACGCTGGCGCGTCAATATGCCGACGCGGTGGAAGGTACTGGTTGCCGGGTGCTGGATACCCGCAAGACTTTACCCGGACTACGAGTGGCGCAGAAATACGCCGTGGCTTGCGGAGGTTGCGTTAACCATCGAATCGGATTATTCGATGCTGTCTTGATTAAAGAGAATCATATTTTGGCGGCCGGATCGATTCCGGCGGCTATAGCGGCTGCTAGGGTTTATGCCGGTGTGCCGGTCGAGGTGGAGGTCGAAAACCTGGCGGAATTCGAAGTGGCTTGGCAAGCCGGTCCGGATAGAATTATGTTGGATAATTTCTCGCTAGCCGATATGGCGGTTGCGGTCGCGAAGAACAAAGGACAGTTGGAATTGGAAGCGTCAGGTAATATCACGCTGGAAAATATTCGAGAGGTCGCCGAGACCGGCGTGGATTTTATTTCTATTGGTGCCTTGACCAAAAACATTAAGGCCGTCGATTTGTCGATGCGCATTCAGATGCGCATCGACTGAACCTAGGCCGTTTTAGCTGACCGCGTTTAGCATTTCGTTTTCGTACAAACGCAGTTTTTTCCAGTTCGCGAACTTGCTGTCATCGAAATAGGCATCGTGGTCGATGGCGTGTTCGTAACAGCTACGGAATAGTCTGGCGGTTCGAAATGCATGTAACTCGTCGTCGGCGGTTACCGTGTCGACGTTGCCGACTTGGAAGGTTTTGTTGCGGGATTTACTGTCTTTGACCCAGAACACGGTATAGCACAGATAGCTTTTGTCCTTGCGATGGTCGAACTTGATGGTTCGGGATACGCCGGTTACGCCGGTGGTGGTTTTGTTTTTCGGCGGCTTCAAGAATCGGGTCTTGCTGCCTTTTAATACCACTAACATTTGGTCGCGCCAAGTAATCGCGGCTTTCAGCGACTTGGTTTTGCTACCCCAAAGTTTATGCGAAAAATAACGGCTGCTCTCCTTGCCGCGCCGAACGATGCGAACTTGAAAACCGAATGCATCGGGTTCTGTGATGTGTTTTACTTTTGCCATACTTAATACCCCAACCAGAAAATTCACAAAAGGTCTGCAGGTGAATTTTAAAGTCAGACACACGCAGACTGTCTGTTAATTGTGTAAGCTTTTGCCTACAAGTTAGCGCGAATCGCATCATCTTGCAAGTAGAATTTGCCTGGATTATTGGGTGAATACCCAGTATTTTAGTGTAGAATAAGCTTCAGCCTTACCCCAAAGGCGTTTCCCCCCTGTTAACCTTTTGTTTTTAAAAAATTTTGGAGGAACTCAATGAGTGTTTTAGTTGGTAAGCAAGCCCCCGATTTTACGGTTCCTGCGGTTCTGGGCGATGGTCAGATCGTCGACTCCTATAGTTTTTCTGAAGCCACGAGCGGCAAATATGCTGTACTTTTCTTCTATCCGCTGGACTTTACCTTCGTCTGCCCTAGCGAGCTAATCGCTTTGGATCACCGTATCGACGAGTTCAAAAGCCGTGGTGTCGAAGTCGTTGGCGTGTCCATCGATTCGCACTTTACTCACAATGCATGGCGTAACACACCGGTCAACCAAGGCGGTATCGGTCCGGTTCGTTACACCCTGGCCGCCGACCTGACGCACAGTATCTGCAAAGATTACGATGTTGAATCCGCTGGCGGCGTAGCGTTTCGCGGTAGTTTCCTAATCGACAAAGCAGGTGTCGTGCGCCATCAAGTGGTTAACGATTTGCCGCTGGGTCGCAACTTCGACGAAATGCTGCGCATGGTCGATGCGTTGCAATTCCACGAAGAGCATGGCGAAGTTTGCCCCGCCGGTTGGAACAAAGGCGATTCCGGCATGAACGCCAATCCGCAAGGCGTGGCTGAGTACTTGAGCAAAAACGCCGACAAACTGTAAGCTTCGTCGGTCTAGGCTTGTAGGCGCGTTGCTGTCGAGGCAACGCGCCTTTTTTATGTGCCGGAGTTTGGCCCGCCTCGAGTTCTATCCAGCTTTCGATAGCCGATGGCTTCGCTTAGATGCGGAATTTCGATCGTATTGGAACCGGCCAGGTCGGCGATGGTGCGGGCCAGTTTCAGAATGCGATGATACGCACGGTGCGACAGTCCGAACTTTTCCATCGCTTGTTCGAGCAGCCGGTGGCCTGCGTCCGTCAGAGTGCAGTAGCGTTTGACTTCCGCCGCTGATAATGCCGAATTGGCCTTGCCGCAACGGCTATAGGCGATGCTTCGGGCCGCCGCCACGCGCCCGCGAATGATCTCGCTGCGCTCCTCGCCGGCCGATGCGCCCTCGCGCAACACCGAGATCGGTACCCTGGGGACTTCCAAGTGCATGTCGATTCGGTCCAGTAGCGGGCCCGATACTCTGGCCCGGTAGCGCGCGATTTGCTCAGAGGTGCAACGGCAACGCCCCGACGAATCGCCCAAGTAGCCGCAAGGACAAGGGTTCATGGCCGCGATCAACTGAAACCGTGCCGGAAAATCGGCTTGGCGATTCGCGCGGGAAATCGTGATATGACCGGTTTCCAATGGTTCACGTAAGACTTCCAGCACCTTGCGATCAAACTCCGGTAATTCGTCCAGGAACAAGGCGCCGTGATGGGCAAGGGAAATTTCGCCAGGCTTGGGGTTGCTGCCGCCGCCGACTAGCGCCGCGGCGGATGCGGTATGGTGCGGCGCTCGAAACGGCGGTTGCCGCCAGCGGCCGACATCCAGACCCTGGTCGCTGACCGAGGCGATCGCCGCCGTTTCCTGCGCTTGCTGTTCGCTGAGTTCCGGCAAAATTGTCGGCAAGCGTGCCGCCAACATCGACTTGCCGGTGCCGGGCGGGCCTAACATCAATAAATTGTGGGCGCCGGCGGCGGCTATTTCCAGCGCGCGTTTGACGTGGAATTGTCCGTGAACGTCGGCAAAATCGATGTCGAATGCGGCCGTGGGCAGCCCAAATGCGTATGACGCGGAGTCGATGGCTTGCCGGCCGGTCAGATGGGCGCAGATTTCCAGTAAAGTGCGGGCAGGCAGCAATGCCGCGTCTTGGATCAGACTGGCTTCGGCGGCGCAGGACACCGGCAAAATCAGTTGCCTGGCGGCGTTGCGGCAGTGAATCGCGACCGGTAGCGCGCCGGGTATCGGCCGCAACTCGCCGCCCAGTGCCAGTTCGCCGATACATTCGTATTCGTGAAGCGTGGTTTTCGGGATTTGGCCGGACGCCGCCAGAATGCCCAGCGCGATAGCCAGATCGAAACGGCCGCCTTCCTTGGGCAAATCGGCCGGCGCCAGATTGACGGTGATCCGCGCGATCGGAAACTCGAATTGCGAATTGACGATCGCACCCCTCACCCTATCCTTGCTTTCCTTGACGGCGGTTTCCGGCAAGCCGACGATGTTTAGGGCCGGCAAGCCGTTGGCGACATCGACTTCGACGGTGACCAGCGGGGCGTCTATGCCGGTGCGCCCCCGGCTGTACACCACTGCCAGCGACATCGGTTCAGTCTTTGGGTAGCCGCAGCTCCAACTCGGCAACGCGTTTTTCCAAGTCTTCAAGCTTGGCGCGGGTTTTGGCCAGTACGGCTTTTTGAACTTCGAATTCCTCGCGGCTGACCAAATCGAGCTTGGACAGGGCGCTTTGCAACAAGGCATGGATGTTTTTCTCCATGTCGTCCTTCAGATTATGCAGCCCAGGCGGGATAGCGCTAGAGATGCGGTCGGCAAGGTTATCGATGGTCTTGGTATCGAACATGGCGGTTACTCTTCGTGGTGTGGATCGGAAAATGGCTGGTGATCGCGGCAAATCTTTTCGGTATCGCCGCGCGCCAGCGGTTGTTCAGTGAGGCCGCAATGATAATGGTTGGCCTCGACGGCAAAATGTCGACAAGAGCGGCACAGCCCAAAACTTTTGGAATTATTGACTTTTTGCAACACGCTCAACGTGGCTCGCAAGGCCTGACCTATCGTCTCGAATTCGCGTTCGCTGAGTTGGGTTTCGGCGTGCTTAAACACATCCAGCGGTTTCAAGTCTTCCAGCAGAGCGTACCCGGTTTCGGTCAGCGTCAGGTGTACTACCCGGCCGTCGACGGCATCGGTGGTTTTCTCCAAGTAATGCCGCCGCTCCAGAATCTGGATGGTCTGGGATACCGTACCCTTGGTCAAACCCAGATATTCCGCGACAGCCGCGTGGGTGTTGCTGTAATGATTGCATTTGGCCAAATAGTCCAGCACTTGGCCGTGCACCGGCTGCAAGCCGATCGCCGCGTATTTTTTGCGCTCTTCCGAGCGCAATATGGCGCTGATACGCTCTATCAGCTTAAAAGTCTCTAATTCCTGCATTGTTTCGATTCTAACACAGGCACTCGCACGCGGTGTGGCTTGCGCGGATAGCCGGATCAGATTCCCTCGAGTTACCGAATTGTCCGCACCGGTTCTCGAGGCGGCGGGCTATACTGGCGGCTTCTACCCATCCGATCGGAGGCCGCCATGCAGAAAATTACCGTCAATCAGCCGGTCGTCGAAATCGACGGCGACGAAATGACTCGCATCATCTGGCATTTCATTAAGGACCAACTGGTACTGCCTTATCTGGATTTACCGATCGAATACTACGACCTGAGTATCACGCATCGCGATGCCACCGACGACCAAGTGACCATTGACGCCGCTCAGGCGGTCAAAAAATACGGTGTCGGTATCAAATGCGCGACGATCACACCCGACGAGGCCAGAGTCGAGGAATTCGGCTTGAAGAAAATGTACAAATCGCCTAACGGCACCATTCGCAATATTCTGGACGGCACCGTGTTCCGCGAGCCCATTATCTGTAAAAACGTGCCGAGATTGGTGCCGAACTGGACTCAGCCGATTTGCATCGGCCGGCACGCGTTCGGCGATCAATACCGCGCTACCGATTTCGTCACCAAGGGCAAAGGCAAGTTAAGAATCAGCTTTACGCCGGACGACGGCAGTCCGGAGCAGAGCTTCGAGGTCTACCACTTCGACGGCGATGGCGTGGCCTTGGCCATGTACAACACCGACGAATCGATTGCCGGATTCGCTCGCAGCTGTTTTAACGTGGCCTTGGATCGCGGCTGGCCGCTGTACCTGTCCACTAAAAACACGATATTGAAAAAATACGACGGTCGTTTCAAAGACATTTTCGAAGCCATTTATCAGTCTGAATACCGCGATTTGTTTCAGGCTAAGGGCATCGTGTACGAACACAAACTGATCGACGACATGGTCGCCTCGGCGCTGAAATGGAATGGCGCTTTCGTCTGGGCCTGCAAGAACTACGACGGCGACGTCCAGTCCGACACCGTCGCTCAAGGCTTCGGGTCGCTAGGTTTGATGACCTCGACGTTGGTCACGCCGGACGGCAAAATCATGGAGGCCGAGGCCGCCCACGGTACCGTCACCCGCCATTACCGCATGCATCAACAGGGCAAACCGACCTCGACCAACCCGATCGCGTCGATATTCGCCTGGACGCGCGGCCTGGCGTTTCGCGGCAAATTGGATGGTAATACCGAGCTCATTCATTTCTGCGACTTGCTGGAAAAAGTATGCGTCGATACCGTCGAAGCAGGCTATATGACCAAGGATTTGGCTTTGTGCATTCATGGTGAGAACTTGAACGAGGACCAGTATCAAACGACCGAAGCGTTTCTGGAGACCTTGCGGGGTCGGTTGGAGCGGCGTCTGGCCGGGTAAGTCCTCAAACCCATGACGCGCTGATTGGGTTTTTGTTGCGGTGGCCGAGGCGTTTCAGACTGAGGGCTGCGTCGCGCAGGCTAAAAGTTGCCGGAACCGACTCGGTCTTGCCCTCGGGCCGGGAAGATGCCTTAGCGATAATTCAGGTACCGGATTATTCAGTCTCGGCATCCGCCGGTAACGTTTCCGCGTGGCTGACGGAATCGGCGGGGGCCATCAGTCCGTCGAACAGCGGCAAGTAGGCTCTGGCAGCCGATTTAGCCGCTTGATCCATTTTTCGATAATTTGCCAACACTTCCAGGCCGAACGGCGTCAGTTTGGCGCCGCCGCCGTGCCGACCGCCCTTGGCGGCTTGAACCAGCGGTTTGATAAAGCTGCGATTCATCACGTCGACCAGCAGCCAGGCGCGCCGGTAGCTCATGTTCATCGATTTGCCGGCGGCGTTGATCGAACCGGTGGATTGGATGGCTTCAAGCAAATCGGCCTTGCCCGGACCCATCGCGATTTCGCCGCAGTGCATCAGGCGCAAGGTTAGTTTCAGGGTAGGATCGGCGTGGCCGGTTTTGGTGTCGTTAACACTCATGTGAATTCCGAATGGGCGGCTTATTCGACGTTTTGAATTTGTTCGCGCATTTGTTCGATCAGCACTTTCAAGTCTATCGAGATTTGGGTCATTTCCCGGTCGGCGGACTTGGACCCGAGCGTATTGGCCTCGCGGTTCATTTCCTGCATCAGGAAGTCCAGGCGGCGGCCGGCCGGCTCCGGCAATTTGAGGGTGCGTTGGACTTCGGCGACGTGGGTTTCCAAACGGTCCAATTCCTCGGCCACGTCCAATTTTTGCGCCAGCAGGACCAGTTCCTGTTCCAGACGGTCGAAGTTGGGATCCGCGACCATTTCGACGACCCGGCTGGTCAGCTTGCCGCGCAAGTTATGCAGGACATCCGGCATGCGTTTGTGCGCGGCTTCGACCAGCAAGGAGATTTTTTGGCAACGGTCGTCGATCAACTGTGCCAGTTGCGTCCCTTCGCGAGCCCGGGTATCCAGCATTTTTTCCAGTGTAGCGTTGAGCAACCGCAGGATAAGCTCGCGCAACGCTTCCTTGTCGATTTCGGTTTCTTGTTGAACGCCGGGAAAGCTTAAGACTTCCAGTGCCGAGAATGGCTGGGGATTGACCATGGCCGTTTCGATTTCGGCGGTTACGCTTAGCAACTTGCGCACGAATTCGTGGTTGACGTGCAAGCTTTGTTCGCCAATTTGTTTTTTGTAGCCGAGCGAGCATTCGATTTTGCCGCGTTTGAGTTTTTCCGAGATCAGGCGCCGAACCTCGGCTTCGGCGAAGCGCAAGCGTTCCGGCAATTTGACGCTGACGTCGCTATAGCGGTGATTGACCGAACGCAGCTCGCACAATAATGTCAGGTTGTCGGCGCTCAGCTCGCCGTCCGCGAAAGCGGTCATGCTTCTAATCATTTTTCACCTATAATCCAGAGCCTCAATCCGCGTTGCTTGCCCATGGCCGAATACTACGATCCCGAAACCTATCCTAAGCAGTGGAATTACCTGCAATCGGGCACCATTATAGATCAGTACATGATCGAGCGGGAATTGGCGCACGGCGGCTTCAGTTCGGTGTATCTGGCCAGGCAAATGGCCGATCAGGTACAAGTCGCGATTAAGGAATACCTGCCGCGCAAGCTGGCCCACCGCACCTGGAACAATGTGGTCGTGCCCAACGGCGACGAAGCCAAGGCGTTGTTCATGCGCGGCAGGGCCTTGTTTTTCGAGGAAGCCAAGGTATTGGCGATGCTCAAGCACCACAACATCGTCGACGTCATCAACTTCTTTCAGGCCAACGATACCGTGTACATGGTGATGGCCTACGACTACGGCGTCACCCTGGATAAAATTCTCCATAAACGGATGCTGCCGATCACCGAGGAATTCCTTTTGACCGTGTTTCGGCAATTGCTGACCGGTATCGAAGTCGTGCATCACAAGGGATTGGTACACTTGGACATCAAACCCGCCAACATTTTGATCCGTAGCGGCAACGATCCGCTGTTGCTGGATTTCGGCGCGATTCGCAAGATCTCGCTGTCGCCGCAACGCAGTCGAGCCAAGGTGCTGACCAACGGGTATTCGCCGATCGAACAATACGATAGCCAAGGCAATCTGGGACCTTGGTCCGACCTGTATGCGGTGGGCGCCAGTATGCGCGCCTGTTTGGATTGCCGGATTCCGATGTCGTCGCCCGACCGGGTCAAGCAAGACGATTTGCCGCCGGCCGTCAAGGCTTTCAAACGCCGTTACCCGGAATATCTGCTAAAGGCCATCGATTGGGCGATGGCGGTGTTTCCGGAACACCGTCCGCAAAGCGTCGCGCAAATGCAGGCGGCGCTGAGCCCGGCGGGTTAACGCGGCGTTCTTGGATCAAGTTACCCGATGCCGTCCGAGCCGGGCCTATGACGGCCGGCGAGTTTTTCTGAGGATGGCGGCTTCAGTTGTCGTCGCGAGGGATCGTTGGTAATGGGACGTGTCGGGTGTTTGCTCGGCGATCTTCGGATGGTATTTCAGAGGGTATTACGTATGATAAGTCCCTCCTGCGGTAGTCCTACGCCGGCGGACGGACATTCGCTAGGCGCGGTATCGCCGGCTGGCCCGAGCTTCTAGCCACCTGAAATAATCGGTAGAATATGCGCGCTCGCCGCAGTTTGGCTCTCTGGCCGGCCTGCCGAGCAGAAGACGGTTTTCGTCCCGGAATACCAACAATCCCCGCAGTGTGGAAACGGTTTCGGACGCGATAGCTAGCGGCCATGCGGTAACGTTTGATAAACGCATCAGCGCCGCGGACTGATTCGACAAGCACTCTCTCTTCAAGGGACGCCCAATGACCGAAGAATTTGCAGACCGCTTCGCCGCAGAATGGTTGCAAGCTTGGAACGACCGCGACCTGGCGCGTATCCTAGGCCATTATGCCGACTCAATCGAGTTTACCAGCCCGTTCGCGCAGGCTTTGCTGGGCGAAGCGAGCGGCACGGTAGTCGGCAAACCGGCCTTGCGGGACTATTTCCGGATCGGCCTAGGCAAATATCCCGATTTGCACTTCACGCTATTGCACGCATTGCCCGGCGTTGCTAGCCTGACCCTAGTTTACCGTAGCGTTAACGACTTGCTGGCCGCCGAAGTCATGGAAATCGATCAGGATGCCAAAATCACCCGCGTCAACGCGCATTATCGGCGTTAGCGCTCCGCGTTGATCCTTTTTGTTCGTCAGGAGCTAATCGACATGAGTCTGAGCTTAATCATCGGCAATAAGAAATATTCGTCCTGGTCGCTACGGCCCTGGCTATTTTTGAGACACCATGACATCGAATTTCAGGAAGTACGCATCCCGCTTTACCAGGCGGGCTCGAAAGCCGAAATCCAGCGCTACTCGGCGGCCGGCAAGGTGCCGGTGTTATGGGACGGAGAACTGCCTATTTGGGATTCTCTGGCGATTTTGGAATATTTGGCCGAGCGATTTCCGCAAACCCAAGGCTGGCCGGAAGATTTCGCCGAACGAGCACTGGCGCGCGCGTTGGCGGCCGAGATGCACAGCGGTTTCATGGCGCTGCGCGAACATTGCGGGATGAACGTCAGCCGGACGCCGGCCGCCAAAGCGCTGCCAGACGCCGCGAAGGCCGACGCGGCGCGGATCGACGCGATCTGGCGAGAATGCCGGCAACGCTACGCAGAGCGTGGACCTTGGCTATTTGGCCGCTTCACAATCGCCGATGCGATGTTCGCGCCGGTCGCGTTGCGCTTTCAGGCTTACGCCCTCCCCCACGGACCGGAATCTCGGGACTACATCGAAACCGTGTTGGCGGAGCCCGCCATGCAAGAATGGCTGGCGGCCGGTCGCGCCGAAACCGAGGTGTTGCCGCAGTTCGAATAAGCCGCTTGTCTCGACGTCCAGACGAAAACAGCATAGCGCTGTGTAAACCGAAAGCGCTAAGCCTACGCGAGCTAGCGCTAGCTTGCGGCGATGTTTTTTAAAACCAGTGCCAACGACGGTGCATTAGTCGTCCCCGCGCCGGGCCGCTTGCGGTTTCGGCCGCGCGGCACGCGAGCTATTCATGAAGAGGATAGAGCCGATGATGATCGCAGACGCGCCTAGAATACGTGGCGTCAGCGGCTCTTGGGCGAACCAATTTCCCAAAAACACCGCGACCAGCGGATTGACGTAGGCATACGTCGCCACCAGCGAGATCGAGGCGTTCTGCAACAACCACGCATAAGAGGCGAAACCGATCATCGAACCGAACACGATCAGGTAGGCCAATGCCAGCCATGACTCGGTGGATACCTCGGCGGGATCGAAAGCGCGCCACTCTTGGCCGAGCAGGCTGACCAGCAACAAGGCCATTCCGCCGCTCAGCATTTCCGCGCCGGTCGTCATCAAGGCCGATTTCGGCAAATCCGCGCTCTTACTGTAGATCGAACCGATCGCCCACAGCAAACTAGCCAACAGCAACGCCGCCACGCCGAAGATGTTTAACGGCATGCTTTCGGTATCCGCCGTCGGTCCGACCAGCAGATAAATGCCGGAAAAGCCGATGACCAAGCCAACGAGTACGCGCGGCGTCGGTCGGACGCCGTTCGGCCGAAGAGCGTCGGCAATCACCAGAAACATCGGCACGGCGCCGATGATCAGCGCGGTGAGCCCGGACGCCACGGTTTGCTCGGCCCAACACACCAAACCATTACCGCCGAGTAACAACAAGGTACCGACTATAGCGGCCGAACGCCACTGTCGTCCGGTCGGCGCGGCATCGCCGGCCAGCCGCCGCCAAGCCAGTAAAATCAGACCGGAAACGACGAAGCGAAAGCCCGCCGATAAGAAAGGCGGCAGCGTTTCGACGACGAAACGGATCATCAAATAGGTCGAGCCCCACACCAGATAGACCGCCAGCAACGCGGCCCAAATTTTCGCCTTCATCGCGCGCAAAACCGCGGGTCTCCGGGGCCTGAGCGCGTTGGTGCCCGCCGGCCCCCAAACGCCGGGTAAGGTCGCCAGAGATTCAAGTCCGGACGTTGGTTGGGCTTGGTTAAATCGGCATACGCTACAGCCTCGGCGGGACCCGCCAAGGCGGGTTCGATCGTCGACGCTGCGTCGATTCGATCAGTCGAAACGTTGCTATGCCAAAGAATCCGTGTTTCCGGGTAGCCGATCGGATGGTGTCTCGAAAACAAGCCGGGATACCGGGTTTGAGAGGCATTGTTGTGACGGTCGAAAGTCGTGGCCGGAGCCATCGATCGATCTTCGCGCTGAGCATTTGCTTGCATTGGGTTCTAGGAATCGTTAGGCGTGAAAGTGGAGTGGGCTAAGGCACGCGCCCAGGTTGGTCTCGCACATAAAAGTCGCAAGTTTACCCTGAGTTGGTCAATGACGGGGGAAGCGCAGAGGAGCGTCGTTTCGATCAACTCCCCTTTGGACCATGTGAAACCGCCCCGATTAAATCAAGCGAAATAAGTGGGACAAGGGTAAAGGCTTATCTGGTTCTGCAATAACAAATTTCAATGTATCGGTGAAAAGCTTATATCGGCTATTCGCAGCTTCCAAGTTAGCCGCCGGGCTACCAAAACGCTCAAACGGCCTAAGTGTCCTCCGAGACACAGCTACAACGAGTCGCTTTGAAGACCATTTATTTTAGCGGCTTGAAATAGGCAAGCAATTTAGCGGAGTACCCGCGTATTTTAAGTGGTTATGTCGCGTGCGAATGGGTATTTAATATGTGAAATATTACCTTGCATATAATCTGAACTCTGCATCGCGCTTAAATTCAACGATTTTATTTGCTTCGGGGATATGTTCTGCAAGAAACTGCACGCGTGTCCACTAAGGCTGTGCGCTATTTACCAAGACAGTCCGCAGTTTGAGATTTACATTAAACGCCGGAAGCTAAATCGCATTGCGATATTAGTTAATTTTTCACATCGTAAAAGAGAATGTCGTATGAGAAAAAGTCACGCATTGGCCTATTTACGCCAAATTTGTTGCTCAAATTTAAGTAGTGAATTAATCACGACTGAGTTTCTGCGAGCGATTCCGAATCTTATTCAATCGAATAGTAATACTTTTTCGGTATGCGATCAGCAACTACGCTCTATTTATCACCTGACGGGATTCGATTTAGGGTATCTGGCGCTCGCTGTTCCGAACGTATTAAGGGATCACCATACCAAGGAGCGACTCGTTCGGGTCGCCAATTGGTTTCGGCAATCGCCAACGCTTGACGACCCTCGTATCGTGGATGATCAATTTTACAAATCCGATGTCTACAATATTATTTATCGAGCCTTCGATATGCATTACACGAGCTGGATTAAAGTGCCTATTAACGACAGTCAGGTTGGCGTGTTGGGTTTATATCGGTCAAAAAAACAGGCCGATTTTAGCAGCGGCGATCGAAATCAAATAACCAGCTTAATCGCCTATCTTTCGCACGCCTATCAGGCAAAGCCTAACCAAGCCACCGAGTATGGAAACACCGCATCCCAGGGAATGTTAATTATGAATCCGGAGGGGAGGTTAATTTATCAATGTCCGGAAGCTAAACGCTTAATACAGTTAGCCGATACGCCAAGAACATTGATTGACAGGCGCCAGAATAACCGGCTACTGGAAAATCTAAAGAAACTAGCTGATGATCTAGTCAGTATCCATCGCGGCAAAGAGAGCGCCATCCCGGCATTCGATCGCGTAAACCCCTACGGCGCCTTTAGCTTTAAAGGTTATTGGTTAAATAATCTCGATTCAGACAGTAACAATATGATTGGCGTCACCGTGAAATACCGTGAGCCAATCGAGTTAAAGTTATTAAGGGCTGTTCGGAACTTTCCGTTGTCGCCGACGCAAAAGGAAGTCGCGATGTTATTGGCCAAAGGCATATCGTTCGAGCAAATTGGTCGAAAACTGCATATTAAGCAAAATACCGTGAAAGACCACGCCGGAAAAATATATTTAAAACTGAATATCCGGCAGCGCGGCGATTTATTGCCTTTGCTTCTGAGCGTCAACTCTGTTCATTGATTAACGAACCCGGCGGGTTAAGGCTGTAGCGAATTGGCATACGCGGACCCGACTAGAGGACAGTTTTGCCCAAATACCCCCTTTGCAGAGGATGTTTGGGCAAGGTTGCGTTGTATACGCTATGGCCTAAGTCAATGCGTTAGGCCTGTTTAGCCTATGCCTTAATCTGAAAACCGCAACGATACGACCAAATTTTCGGTACCTAAATGAGCAACAAATCAGGCACATCCAGTCAAATCATCGGCTTGCCGCAAGGCGGCGGGGCAATTCATGGCTTAGGCGAAAAGTTTTCTCCCGACTTACATACCGGCACCGGGAACTTCAGCGTACCGATTGCGCTGCCTTCCGGGCGCAACGGCTTCCAACCGCATTTGACGCTCGGTTACAGTACCGGTAGCGGCAACGGCCCGTTCGGATTTGGCTGGGCACTGAGCGTGCCTGGCGTGATGCGTAAAACGTCCGGCGGTCTGCCGCGCTACGACGACCGTAGCGACACCTTCTTGCTGTCCGGCGCGGAAGATTTGGTACCGGTCAACGAAGCCAGCGGCATTACCCGTTACCGCCCTCGTTCGGAAGGGCTGTTTGCCCGCATCGTTCATCGCCGCGATAAGGTACGTGACTATTGGCAAGTCTCGAGCAAGGACGGTCTGGTCAGTTACTACGGTTCCGCGGCAACCGCCGCGCCGGAACTGGCGACGATTGCCGACCCGAACGACCGGCAGCGAATATTCGCCTGGAAACTCAGCCAAACCGTCGATCCCTTCGGCAATCGCATCGACTATGTCTACGAACGCGACCATCAGCCGGAAGGCGCTACGCGCCGTTGGGATCAACTTTACCTATCCGAATTGCGCTACGCGGACTACGGCGATCCCGCCAATCCGCACTTCCTGGTCCGGGTGCGTTTTGTTTACGCAGACCGCCCGGACCCTTTTTCCGACTACCGCGCCGGCTTCGAGGTACGTACGACGCGCCGCTGCGTTCGGATCGAGATCTATACCCAAGCCGATCAAGAAAGGCTGACTCGCAACTATCATTTGGACTATCTCGATCAACTTGGTGACGCGGATTTGCCGGCCAACGGGGCTTCTTTACTTGCTCGGATTCGCGTCGAAGGCCGCGACGGACAAGCTACGGAGTTTCTGCCGCCGTTGACTTTCGACTACAGCCGTTTTCAACCAAAGGCGCAAACCTTTTTTGCCGTAAGAGGCCCATTGCCGGCGGCGTCGCTAGCCCATCCCGAATACGAATTGGCCGATCTGTTCGGTAACGGTTTGCCGGACATCGTGCAACTGAACGGTACCGCCCGCTATTGGCGTAATCTTGGCGATGGCCGTTTCGCCGAGCCGCGACCCATGGCCGACGCGCCGGCCGGCTTGAATTTGGGTCAGGCGGGCGTGCAATTGATCGATGCCGACGGCGACGGCCGTATCGATTTGCTGGTGCACCGAGACAATCTGTCCGGCTATTTCCCGTTGCGCTACGACGGCCTATGGGATAAAAGCGCCTTTCGCCGTTATACCGTGGCCCCCAGCTTTAACTTCCAGGACCCAGAAGTCAAACTGGTCGATCTGACCGGCGACGGCGTGACCGATGCCATTCGCAGTAGTAACCGCCTCGAAGTTTTCTTCAACGACCGCAATGTTGGCTGGCAGGCCAGCCGGGCTGTCGAACGTCAAGCCTTGGAGCGCTTCCCCAACGTCAATTTCTCGGATCCGCGCGTCAAATGGGGCGATTTCAGCGGAGACGGTCTGCAAGACATCGCACTGATTCATGACGGCAACGTCAGCTATTGGCCCAATCTTGGATACGGCGATTGGGGCGCTCGCGTCGCGATGGCGCATAGTCCGCGATTGCCCTACGGTTACGACCCGAAACGGATCTTGATCGACGATATCGACGGCGACGGACTGGCCGACATCGTCTACGTGGACGATCGCAAAGTCCTGATCTGGATTAATCAGAGCGGAAACCGGTGGAGCGACCCCATCGAAATCACCGGCACCCCGGCGGTTACCGACATCGATGCGATTCGCCTGGTGGATTTACTGGGCAGCGGCCATCGCGGCTTGTTGTGGAGCCGCGATGCCGACGGCTCGGGCCGGCCGCCGATGTATTTCCTGGATTTTTGCGGCGGCGTCAAGCCGTATTTATTGACGCAAATGGACAACCACATGGGGGCGCTGACCCAAGTCGCTTACGCGCCGTCCACGCGTTTTTATCTGGAGGACCAAGCGCATCCGGCCTATCGTTGGCAAACCCCGCTGCCGATGCCGGTGCAAGTGGTTGCCAAGGTCGAAGTCATCGACCAAATTTCCCAAGGCAAACTCACCAGCGAATACCGTTACCGCCACGGCTATTGGGACGGTGCGGAGCGCGAATTTCGAGGCTTCGGCCGGGTCGATCAGCTCGACAGCGAAGTCTTTGCCGACTTTCACGGTAGTGGACTGCACGGCGGGCGAGCTTTTGAAGCGGTGGGCGCCGAACAGTTTTCGCCGCCGCTGGAAACCCGCACTTGGTTTCATCAAGGACCGGTCGGGGACGAATTCGGCGATTGGCGGGAACTGGACTGCCGGTCCGAATTTTGGCCCGGAGATACCAACGCCTTGGACCGCCCGGCGGCCGTCACCGCCAAGCTCAATTCGCTACCCAGGCGGCGTAAGCGCGACGCTCTCAGAGCGTTACGCGGCAGCGTTTTGCGCACCGAGTTGTATGCGCTGGACGGTAGTGAACGGGAAAATCGGCCCTACACCGTCACCGAACACCTTCAGGGAGTGCGCGAAGAAGTTCCGCCGCCGAACGATAGCGGCCGACCGGGGATTTATTTCGCCTATGGGTTGGCCGAACGCACCAGCCAGTGGGAGCGCGGCAACGAGCCGTTGACGCAATTGGCATTCACGGCCGAACCCGATCAATACGGCCGCTCGACCGCGGCATTGGCGATTGCCGTGCCGCGCGGCCGCGATTACCGGTCGGCAGCTTCCGGCCCGGTATCGCCTTATCTGGCGACCGTTAGCGAAACCGTATACGCGAAACGCGACGACGACCGGCGCTACCTGATCGACCGGACCGTCAAGATCAGCCAATACCAAGTGATCAACGACGGAAAACTATCGGCGTCGATGCTGTGGAGTGCCGTGCAATCCGGCAAAGCGGCCAGCCAGTTGTTCGCGCAAACCTTGAATTTCTACGACGGGCCGGCGTTCGCCGGTTTGCCGTTCGGGCAATTGGGCGATTTCGGCGCACTGACCCGGACCGAGAACCTGGTATTCACCGACGCGCAATTGAAAGTCCTCTACGGTGCGGCCGACCCGATTGCCGATCCGGCTCCCGGCGATCAATCCCTGGCCGGCATCGGCAAGCACGCGGGAGCGGCCGAAGGGATGACCCATAAAGCATCGCGACGATCCGCCGCGTCTCTGGCCCTTCTCACGATCCCCCCCTATCTGCAACCGGCCGGCGCGACCTGGAACGACGACTATCCCGCCGAGTTTCATACCCTACCCGGCTTAGTCGGTTACGTTTACCGTCCTAGCGGCGCCGGCGCGATGTCGGCGCCGGGCTATTTCGTTGTGACGGCCGCGCATGCTTACGATTTTCAAAGCGACAATGCGTCGGGCAAACCTCGCGGGCTGTTGTTACAGCAGCGCGACCCGCTAGGCCGCGCGACAACGATTGCCTACGATGTCTACCAATTGTTACCGGTTCGAGTCCTAGACCCGTTGGGTCTGATGGTCGAAGCCGAATACGATTACCGCGTCCTGCAAGCCGCATGCGTTACCGACCCTAACGGCAATCGCAGCCGAGCGCGCTTCACGCCGCTGGGCCTGCCTCGAGCCACACTGATACAAGGTAAGGCGGATGCCGCCGAAGGCGACATCGATAGGCCCAGTATCGAGATGGAGTACGACTTGACGGCGTTCGGCGAACGCGGCCAACCGGTCTCGGTGCGTACTCGCCGCTATCAATATCACGACAGCGACAGTGACGTACCGCTGCCGCAACGCGACGAAACTATCGACAGCGTCGAATATTCCGACGGCTTCGGTCGCTTGCTGCAAACCAGGGTGCAGTCGGAAGAGATTCGCTTCGGCGACGCCACGTTCGGCGGCGGCATTTTGCCTATCGATCAAGCCGACGCCGCCGGCACCAAGTTGGCGTTTACCGGCGACCGCAACGCCGAGGCCGACCAACCCAACGTGCTGGTCAGCGGTTGGCAGATTTACGACAACAAGGGTCGGGTGGTCGAAAAATACGAGCCGTTTTATAGTCGGGGTTGGGTTTACGCCGCACCCGGCGAAGCGCAGCTCGGCCAAAAGGCGATCATGAGCTACGATCCGCGCGGTCAGGTAATCCGCACCTTGAACCCGGACGGCTCCGAGCAACGGGTGATTTACGGCGTGCCTACCGACTTGGCCGAGCCCGAGCAATTCGCGCCGACACCTTGGGAAGCCTATACCTACGACGCCAACGACAACGCCGGCCGCACCCATGCCGCGACGTCGCAAGCCTTCCAAAGCCACTGGAACACGCCGGCCAGTATACTCATCGACGCGTTGGGCCGCACCGTGCAGGCCACGGCGCGGAACGGCGCCAGTCCGGCCGATTGGTATGTCACCCGGTCCGACTACGATATTCGCGGGAATTTGCTCAGCGTTACCGACGCATTGAACCGAGTCGCTTTCCGTTACGACTACGACTTGTTGAATCGGCCTTGGCGCACGGAGAGTATCGATGCCGGCCTGCGGCGCACGGTACTGGATGCGATCGGCAATCCGCTCGAACAACGCGACGGCAAGGGCGCGTTAACCCTGCACGGTTACGACGAAGGGAATCGTCCGAACCGGCTGTGGGCCAGGGACGGCCTCAACCAAACGTTGACGCTACGCGAAGTGTCGATTTACGGCGACCGGCCAGAATCGGGTTTGAGCGCGGATGCGGCGCGGCGGCAAAATCTGCTCGGCAAGTTGGTTCAACATTACGACGAAGCCGGATTAGTCAGCGTGCCGGGCTACGACTTCAAAGGCAATCCGCTCAGCCAAAGCCGGCAGGTGCTTAGCGACGCCACGTTGCTGAGCGTTTACCAAAACGGCGCCGCGCGCAATTGGGCCGTCGACGCATATCGCATCGATTGGCAGGCGCCGGCAGGCACCACGCTGGCCGCGCATGCGCAAACCCTGTTGGATGCTAACGTCTACGAAACGACCTCAAGCTTCGACGCGCTGAATCGCATCAAGCGCCTGCAATACCCCAAGGATGTCACCGGCCAGCGCCATGAGCTTTTGCCGGTCTACAACCGGGCCGGCGGCTTGGCGCAAGTCAAACTTAACGGCCAGCTATTCGTGCAACAAATTGCCTATAGCGCCAAGGGCCAACGGGTGTTGGTGGCCTACGGCAACGGCGTGATGAGCCGCTATGCTTACGATCCACGCACCTTTCGCTTGTCGCGGCTACGAACCGAGCGCTACAGCCAGCCGGAAGCCGATCGTTACCAGCCGAATGGCGAAGCCTTGCAGGATTTTGCCTACCGTTACGATCTGGTCGGCAATATCTTGCAAATCGAAGACCGCGTCCAGGGCAGCGGCATCTTGAATAATCCGGCCGCCGCCTCGGTCGCCGACAATGCCCTCAAGCAACAACTCGCATCCGGCGACGCACTGCTGCGCCAGTTTGCCTACGATCCGATCTACCGATTGCTGTCCGCCACCGGCCGCGAATGCGACCAAGCGCCGGAAACGCCACCCTGGCTGGATCAGCCGCGTTGCACCGACCTGACCCGTACTCGCGCCTATAGCCAGCAATACCGCTACGACGCACTGGGCAATATGCTGGAAATGAAGCACCAATTAGCCGACGGCGCTCGCAACCGGGTGTTTACCAATGCCGCCGGCAATAACCGCTTGGACACGGTGACGATAGGCCAAGGCGTTTACCGCTACGCCTACGATGCCAACGGCAACATGCTGTCCGAACATCAAACCCGCCGGTTCGATTGGGACCACGGCGACCGTCTAAAAGCCTTCCGAATTCAGGTGGCCGGTAGCGAGCCTTCGGTACACGCGCAATATCTGTACGACGCCGGCGGCATGCGGGTGAAAAAACTCACCCGCAAGCAAGGCGGCGAGTATACCGTTACCGTCTACATCGGCGGCTTGTTCGAATACCACCGCGCGGTGCAAGGCGCCACCGTCCAGGAAAACAACACCCTGCACGTCATGGACGACCAGTCGCGCATCGCGCTAGTTAGAGTCGGCACGCCTTTCCCAGACGACACTA
Source organism: Methylomonas koyamae (assembly GCF_001644025.1). GTDB lineage: Bacteria > Pseudomonadota > Gammaproteobacteria > Methylococcales > Methylomonadaceae > Methylomonas > Methylomonas koyamae_A. The sequence continues at coordinate 5,469 of NZ_LUUK01000218.1, read as the reverse complement.
CTCCGGCGATCAAATACCACTTGGGCGATCATCTAGGCAGTAGCCATGTGGTCATAAGCGGCGACGGAGTCTGGCTGAACCGTGAGGAATACACGCCATACGGGGAAACCAGCTTCGGCAGTTTTGCCAGGAAACGCTACCGGTTTACCGGCAAGGAGCGGGATGAGGAAAGCGGCTTGAATTACCACGCGGCCAGGTATTACGCGGCTTGGCTGGGTAAGTGGGTGAGTGCGGATCCGATTGGGATCAACGGCGGAACCAACCTGTATCAATACTGCAAAAGTAATCCAATTAATTTCTGTGACCTTAGCGGAACAGATATTTCAGATATAAATAAAAACTTAGATACCAATCATGACAAACAAATTTCACTCCACGAACTTAGTAAAGGGTTTAGTACAGGGTCGGTTTGCAGCAATATTTCCCTCAGAGACTGGGCCAATACGATGTCGTTTAACACCAGTGGTTACAGTGTTGATAATAATGTCCAGAAGTTAATTAACGATATTCACAAAGACACAGTATCCCAAGCAATCTCTTCGCAGATTAAAGCGGCTGAATCCGATGAAAAACTATTGCGAATGGATGCGGATGGCCGGACGTATACAAAGCGAGAAGATAGAGCCGCAGCGAAACGAGAACACGCTGAAAGTTTGGATCCGAAAAAACAACTTACCAAACTAGCGACTACGGGATGCTTGTTAGTGGCTGAATATTGTGCGTTGTCGAAATCCATTTATCATTCGGCTACCGGCGATCCAAAGCAAGCCGTAGTGGATCTGGCGAAAGTACTATTCAGCAAACTGGCTGGAAAAACCTTAGAGTCAATGGGAGGAAAGGTTGCGCCCCCTTTCAATCCTACCGAAGATTTAGAAATTTTATTAAGCCATCAGCTCGCAAAAGGATCAACCGTACAAATGGAAACTAAGATGGGAGGGGTGTTTCTCACGTCGGAATTTAAGTTTGCAGGGGAAGTACTTTCGGCAAAAGTGCCCCTTGTTATCAATCAGGGCGAAGGATGGACGCTGACTAAAGCCATCTTGTCTTTTAAAAACCAAACCGTGAACGTCGCCAAGCGTTTAGGCGCTTCTACCATACGCTTCGAAGCGGGAACGGTGATAAATTCAGGCATAAGAGACATGTTGCGTAAGTTTGGTTTTCAACAACGAACCGATGATAGCCTGGACTGGTTTCTAGAATTGAAATTATAAGTTCGATTAATAACTCGGCTCGTAGGGACTGGTGTTTTGCCGAACACCAGCCCGCGTAGGTACGATTAGCGATAGCATAATCGTACGCGTTAATCGAAACTGTGAACGTTTTTCAGCGCCCGATTACGTTTCACTTATTCGAATTACGTTCCATTTAATGTGGAACGTGAGAACGGGAAATGAAAATCCGGTGGATTGAATATCTTGTCCAATAAAACGGGATGCAAATAACTGACCGATCGATCGATTGCCGAGAAGGGCTGGCCTTAAATAGCGCTTTCCCACTGTTTGTCGCCTAGCCCATGACTCTGATCGAGCGTCGACGAACCTCGACGAACCTTGGAGAAGCTACGGCAGGAAGGCTATTTAGGTATTTGGTTAATAGAAACTACGTTAGATAAAAACGATTTAAGAAGTCGGTGCATCAGGCAGGGTTTATTGATGCAAGACCGAGTTTACCATCCAGATTAACCCGGCAATCGCTGAATGGCTACCCGCCGCAGGTCGGTAATTGTCAGCCATAGACCAAGCATGGAGCCTTGCAGGTTTTCGGGTGTCGACCTATGCATTATCACTGTTATTTGAATTTACTTGAGATTAAACATGAAAAAAACACTAAATTACCAAAATAGTTTGCAAGAATTTCCCGCAAAAATAATTAAGACCGCAGCAAATTCATCGATGGTGAAGCCTATATATGTAAAAATCGACGTCGCGATTTCGAAACTCAATGGCCAAACCGCTTCCCCCGACATGATGGTTCTTGATCCTAATATCGTTATAGAGGGTACGTTGTACGCAGAAGACCGATTTCGAGATGCAGTTGACGGGGAAGGTCAGTCCATTCCTGGCGAAATACGGGATATAACCAGCTATATCGCCCAAATATATGTCCGAATTGGCAACGGCAGTAACTTCACCGACTACCAGGCTATATCGACCAATAATAGTAAAAAGTGGAGTACTTGGGCGACCTCCAATATCGCCGTGCCATACGGTTATGCCGACGGAAACGGTCGTTTGACGCTTTCAGTCCATGCGATCTATCTCTATCCGTACGACGGTTATTATTTAAATTATGAAGGCACGCAGAACCTTTCGGTCATAATCGACAATACCGATCCCAGCCTGACTATCGTCACGCCACAACCGGACGAAACCTTTGTTTTGACCGGCGATTCCGTCAAGGTCCCTTTGGAACTGAAGGCTACCGACAATAGCGGAATTAAACAAGTAAAGTGGTCTCTGAACGGCTCGGACTTTCAACAGCTTGTCTTAGATTCCGATCATCGTGCGCGTACGGAATTTTTTGTTACCGAGCCCCAACTTTACAAAATTGATGTCGAAGTAACCGATATTTTCAACCGGTCGGTTCATAGTTCGTTAAATATAGAGGTAGTACCGCCATATAGCGTGTCGGATCCGGAAAACGTTACCGGCGCGATCTCTTATCTGGGCGATCTATTGAAATTTTGCGCCAAGCGCATCGATAGCGGTAGTGGAAGCGGCGATGAAGACAAGCTTCCGAACGCCGACGATTTCGGCCGAATTTGTTGCCAGCGTTACATCTCGCTTGCGAACCCGGAAAACCGCGCGATGACAATGCGCAGCGTTCGGCAATCGCGCATTGCGATCGAAGTGTTGCGTGATTACATTACCACGCGGCAAATAGCTGGAGCGACTATGGCATCCCCCGCTTACCTGAGACGTGCTTACGAGGCATTATTAAATCAACTGGGTACGTCGATCGACGAAATCCGACAAGCGGCCTACGCTTCCGAAGATAGTCGTCTGGCGCTGGCCGACCGGTTGGGAATCGGTGCGGACAATTTCCAAAGTTTGGTCGTCACCGGGGATCAATTTACCGAAACCGTTTTGGAAAACTTGTTCGGTTTTGCCGATACCACCACGTTGAACGATCCATTCGCACCGAATGCGATACCTCCACTGTATTTGCGCAAGCGGCGAGTGTTTCTGAGAGCTCAATGGCGGCGGCAAGACGACGCTGTACGGGGAGACGCATTTCCCGAGATTCCGGTGCCGATCCTGGACCCGGATCGGGTATATGTCGATGACTTGCTGTCGCAATCGGTAAAAGACTTCTACAACGCGCGTAAAAGTCAACTTGATCAGTTCGATACGGCCTTGCGGCAATTGCCGGGAAGCGGCGCGGCCTTATTCGAATCGGCAGTGGAACTGGGCCTGGGAGCCGGGCAGTTCGATCACTTCAAAGTCTTGGTCGCCGATTACCGGCAAGGGAGTGATATCGATGAACCGTTAAAAGCCCTTTACCTCGAAAATGCAGCATTCGTATTCTTACAGAATCAGTACTCTAATCTGATCGCGGGCCTAGAGTTGTTGTCGCCAGAATGGGACAGCATATTTGCGATCCTGGTGCAGGTTAAAAAGCTGCGCGATTTGTATACCGGTTGGCGGCAAGAGGAAGTCAACGTAGCCTTGACTTTCGGCCCGGACGACTTTGCCACGTATATATCGAATGACTCCGACCCGCTTCCGGCTTGGCGGTCGTCGTGCGCGTTACGCCAGGACTGGGAGCATCGGCTGAAAGCCCGTGTCGACGCGGATGCCGTCACGCGCGAACAATTAATCGCCGCAGTAGCGGCTGCGGAAACCGCGGCCTTGCCGCTGTTGCGCGAGCAGTTGTTGAACATCGTCGCTCAAGCTGCCCAATCTACGGAAGATACCGATATCGCCGAACAGCTCACTCGTGAGTTGTTTTTCGATTTCAAAGCCAGCGGTCAAAGACAGTTGACGCGAATCGATCAAGCGCTCGAAACCTTGCAGTCACTAATGGCGGAGTTGCGGCGAGAACGTTTGGCGACCAGAAAGCCCGTCGTTGGCAACAATCTGACTAGTCAATGGCGTTTAAATGTCGATCCGGAGAAATTCGACGAAGAATGGCAATGGATGAGTGATTTTGCCGCCTGGCGCTCAGCGATGAATATATTCTTATTCCCGGAAAATTTTCTTGACGCCGACAATCGCCAACTGCCGCCGGAAACGCCTATCAATCCGTCACCTCAAGGGCAGTCCGTTTCCTTCCACCGGGAACTGGTGTTACCCCTGACCTCCATGCCGAGAATCACAAACGGCGCCGCCCGAGAATTGGCAGCCAAATATCTGAGCGCTATTCGGTCGGAAATTCCTGAAGCCGAAACTTTTTTACAAGCGTTCGTGTTGCGGGAGCCGGCTTCGTTAATGGTGGCTAAGGATTTACGCGTTAAAAGTGACCATATCGTTCAAGAAACAACACCAAACGCGACTAAGTTTCAAGACGTGCGGGAGTGGGCACAGGAAGTGTTTTATTTCGTTCCGATGCTATTGGCCAAATATTTGACAATATCCGGGGATTACACAACCGCGTTGGACTGGTATCGCGCGGTTTATGCTCATACGATGCCCGGCAATCCGAAAATCTACAAAGGCTTGGAGTTGGAGGAGGACGATCCTTCGGATTTTGCCCTCACCGATGATTGGCTCACCAACGATTTTAACCCACATAAAATCGCCCAAACCCGAGGTAATGTCTACACTCGACACACGGTAGCAGCGATTAGCCAATGCTTATTATCATGGGCGGACGAGCTATATACCCAAGAAACGTCCAGAAGTCTTTCCTTGGCGCGAATTCGTTATAGCGAAGCGCTCGATTTGCTTTATCTGCCGGTAATGCGCGACAACGCCGAATTAGATGGAAAAGTTCTGGAAAATAGTCTGGTCGGAGCGTTACGCAAACGCGGTGAGACGAATTTGTCCAAGCTTAGGAGTGGGTTAAATATTGCAGGTCAGGAAATGGCCGGACAATCGTCGGCCGGTAGTGTCGAGATACGTCGTCCGACGCCTTACCGTTATCAAACACTAATAGAACGCGCCAAGCAACTCACATCGCTGGCGGGAGAAATCGAAGCGAGTTTTCTGACGACTTTGGAAAAGTTCTCTGCGGAAAGTTATACGCAGAGCCAGGCTAATCAGGCACTGGAAATATCCAATAAACAAGTAGAATTGGAAAGTAAGCGCAATCTCGAGGCAACCGACAGTATCGAATTGGCTAACTTACAATTGGTCCGTTCTCAATTTCAGGTCGGATATTACAGTAACTTAATTGGCGCCGGCTTAAATAGTCTCAACTTTAGACACAGCGATGGCCTCACCGCGCCGGCTTGATCTCAATACGAAGGGGCGGTGTAGCGATTGAACAGAGGATTATCAGGCAAGTGCTCGATCAAGGTGACAATCG